>PWYF01000098.1 GCA_003567955.1 Thiotrichales bacterium | reverse complement strand
GCACATAATCAAAACTCTGCACGGGCGCGCTGATGCGACGACCCGGTTTGACGCCGGCACCGGCAGCGATAAAGGGTACACGGACCAGATCATCAAAGGGGATCCACGGCAGCTTGCCCAGAAACCCCCGGTGCCCGCCATAATCACCATGATCGGATAGAAAGAAAACCACGGTGTTGGACAAGTCGACTGCCTTGAGCAGCTCCCCGATGTTGTCGTCGATCTGGCGTATCAGTGCCCGGATGGCGGCCAGCACTTTCTTGACATGCATCTCCGGCATCTCGCTGACCAGCTTGGGGGAAAAGATGGCCCCTTTTTTTGCCGGGCGGGTGGCGCCCTGGAATGGCCATGGCAGGCTGTCATTGACCTCGTATCCTGTGGGGGGTAGCGGTTGCTCCTCCGGCGGATACATGGAGGCATACGGCTCCGCTGGATCGTAGGGGGTGTGCGGATGGGGGTAGGAAACCACTGCAAAGTAGGGGCGCGACGGATCGCGGTTGGCCAGGAAATCAAGCCCGTGCCGGGTGACCCAGCTGCTCGGGTGGTACTCAGCCGGATAGGGGAATACCCGTGGCTGGGAAGGTTTTACAAAACGCTTGTCCTTGCGGTCAGTGGATTCCAGCCAGATCTTGTAATCATCGACGGTGTCGGCCGAATAGCCGGCCGGCAGGTGTTCGCAAAGATGCATGATTTCAAAGCCGTGGTCAGCACGGATTGGCTGGAAGTGCATTTTCCCCAGCAGGGCAGTCTGATACCCGGCCTGACGCAAGCCGTGTGCGATGGTCCAGTAGCCTTCCTTAAGGGCCAGTCCGCTGACGGTCTCGGCGCGGGCATTGGAAGCGACCTTGGGCACTCTGTGATGCAGGATCCCGGTCATCAGTGAGGCCCGGGCCGGCACGCAGGAAGTGGCGCTGCCGTATGCGTTGTCGAAGATGACCCCTTGCTGTGCGAGCCGATCCAGGTTTGGGGTGTCGGAGGGGCCGTCATTGGCATAGCCGGGCGAGTCCGCGCGTTGCTGGTCTGTCATGATCAATAGTATGTTGGGGCGGTCGGTCACGTTGGGGATTCCTGGTCGGCTATTAGTAAAATGTAAACAAAATTTCCGCGGCCCCGGGGTTTGAAGTCGCGGATCAATTAAGCGCAGACATGCCCTGCTAATGCTCACTATGCTATGACCTTCGGTCAACGCCACGCAAGTTCGGGCTACATCCGTTTACGCCAGGTCGGAGTAATCTGATCCAGATCATTTGCGAAGGGATTCCCGCTGAACTAGGCTGACAGGTATGCTTTGCCTGACGAAGGTGTCTGCGTAGGCTGGGTTTTGCCAACTTCGGGGGTGTAGCTGTTGCCGCGGGCCCGGTATCAGCCGAGTCCGTGGACAGTTCTACTCCGCATAAGATGCGTTGGCGGCGGGGCGCAGGTATCCAAGGCCCTGAAGCTGGCGTTAGTAGTCAGCGACGGGTTGCGTGATGGCGTCTTTCTTGACCGGCACGCAGGGTTACGTACAGTGGATGCGCAGGTTGGTATTATCTTGTTGTGGTGCTGTAACACTTCCCCGGTATGATGCAGTTGCCATTGTGCCTGTGGGTTATCAGCCCCGTCATGTGTCGCTGGTAGGATGAAGATGAAGGTATCGCTACCAGGGCTGATTGTTGGGATCACGGCTTAGTTCAGAAACAGGACCAGTCATGACGAATGGAACAGAGATAAGTACAGAACGGGAAACAACCGACAGAGGTACGATACTGGATTTCCCGCATCTGCTGCAGGTGGCTGAGCAACGGGCTGAGGAATTCGCCAGCGCCGAGCCCTTCAAGCATATTGTGATTGATGACTTCCTGGATGCGGACTCGCTGGATCGCATTCTGTCGGTGTTCCCGTCGCCTGATCCCGAGCGCACCACGGTGCGCTGGCGCAACATGGATGCCAACACCAAGGACGGGTTGCCCGCCCAGCGTGGCAAGCTTGATTTTTCCCCGCGCGAGAGCGGGGGCAAGGACCTGTCCAACGAGTTTTACGTGGCGCCGCCGATTCGCCAGCTTTTCTGGGAGCTCAACTCCAGTACCTTTTTGCGATTTCTGGAAAAGTTGACGGGCATTCCGCATCTGCTGCCTGATCCGCACATGCAGGGGGGCGGCATCCACCAGATTCGCCGGGGCGGTCTGTTGCGGGTGCATGCCGATTTCAACAAGCACCCTATCTTCGGGCTGGATCGTCGGCTTAATTTCCTGCTCTATCTCAATCGGGACTGGAAAGATGAGTACGAGGGTCACCTGGAGTTGTGGTCGAAGGACATGAAGCGTTGCGAGCGTCGCATTGCGCCCATTGCCGGGCGCGCTGTGGTTTTTACCACACTGACCGACAGTTATCATGGTCACCCGCGGGCGCTGAATTGCCCCGAGGATATGACGCGCAAGTCAATCGCCATGTATTACTACACCAACGGCCGACCCGAGGAAGAGCAGCATCCGCCGCACGCCACCCTCTGGCAGCGACTGCCCGAAGAGGAAGAAGAGCTGCGCCCGGTGGAATAGTCAGTCCTGCGGATCCCGGCCAGCGGCGACCATGCCCCGTTTGGCCGACAACTGGACGAAGCGCAGGGCCTGGGGCGGGATCCAGCCCAGGGTGATGCCCGGTTTTTCCGGTGGGTTGAACCGCTCGCCGCGCAGCTGTTCGTACTGGGCATTCAGTTCTTCCATGATTTTCTGCCGTTCCGGACTTTTCTTGGAGATATTGGTGGTGACGCCGCCGTGGAACTGGTGAAACGACCCTTCTCCCGGGAAAACGATCAGTTCACTCTGCGGGTGATCGCAGGCCCGGCGGTACATGTCCAGGTTGATATTCCCCCCGCCGGGCAGATCAAAGCGCGGATCACAGCCGCCAATCTCGTCGAACAACCAGCGCGGCATGCACAGGCAGTTGCTTTCCGAATACGGCCGGAAAAACCCGCCCGCGCAGGAGCCACTGAAGCAGGCGATATCAAACAGGTCATAGCCGTCATGCGGCCAGTTGATGCTGGCCAGAAGCTCGCCCTCGACTTCTTCGTTGTAGCCGGAGTCTACGGCTTCCTGCTGGATGGTACGGCCCAGATGATAACCCGGCACGGAGATGACGGGCGCTTCAGACAGTCGCAGCGCACGCAGGATGTTCTGTACCACCCCCGGGGTGAGCATGCGGGCGCCATCTATCATGAGGCCGATAACCGGCGCACGGGCCTGCTCGATACCGAAATTGATCGCGTTGACCGGTGATTTCGAGGTCTCCTCGCGATAGAAGTACCGGAAATCCCCACTGTGACGGGTGGCTGCCTGCTCACCAAGCGGGGCATCGGAGGCATTCTCCACCACGATGACTTCATAGTCTCCGGCATTGACGCCGAGCTGGTAATCCGTGCCCAGTGAGTGCAGCGTGCGCTCGGCCTGGGCCGGCATGCGATAGACGATGACGATCAGTGAAACCTTCGGGGTCGACATTGACGCAGACCTTGTATTTGCTGTGCGTGATTTTGTGTCAGGCCGGTTTCAGTGCTCTGCGGCCTGTGCCTCACCGATGCGACAAAGCTCGGCATAAAGTTCGGCAACCTTTTCGGGCAAGGCCGGCGCCTCGTTATCGTTCGGGTCTTCGTGATGACGCAGCTCGTCCGTGAAGAAGCGGTCTTCCTCGCCCAGTGGATTGAGCCCGATCTCCGGCAGGATCCGGTTAAGTCTGTCGTGGAATTTCTTCTCATCCCAGTCAAAGCTCAACATGGGGAAGGGGCTGCGCTGGTATTCCCGCAGCAGCAGGTAGTTGTAATGCCACCAGAGATTGAAACCGTGCTCCATGGTCAGCTTGTTGCGTTGATGCAGGGAGCGGGCCACCAGCACCGGATGGCGGTAAATCCCGACATGGGTCATTTCACCGATCAGGGCCCGCCAGCCGTCCATGCCGATGAGAATCTTGGGGTCCTTGAAGCCCCAGCGGCGGTCTTCGGGATATTCGGAAAGAATATCCATGGCGGTCTCAAAATGTTCACGCTGCCAGCGAATCCGGGCCGGCGGCTCGTACCAGCAGCCCCCGTTGGCTTCCAGCAGGGCGTCATGCAGATCGTTGACGCGCGGGTTTTCACGATTGCCGCGCTGGTTAAAACGATTCCAGGTGGAATGGGGCCCGAGATCAAGCCCGGCCAGTTGCAGTGAGCCGGTCAGGCAACTCGTACCGCTGCGGTGCATGCCGAGCACGGAGATTACCGGATGGTTACTGTCGTTTGTTATCTGCATGGGGTTGCGTCGCGTCTGTTTTTTGTAGTTGCGAAAGGGAGGCAGTTTACAGGCCGCATGCCGGCTGAGACAATTCCCGCGCCAGCCGCGCGCGAACAGCAGAAGCAATAAATATGAGCGCCAGTCAGGATAAAACTACCGGTGGTACAGGGTACGCCAGTGTTGACGTGGCTCCCCGCCTGTCCATTGTGCTGATTGTTTACCGCATGCGCCGACAGGCGATGAACACCCTGTATACGCTGAGTGCCCGCTATCAGCGGGAGATTGATGAAAGTGACTACGAAGTGGTGGTAGTGGAGAACGCCTCCGGGGAAAACCTCGACCCCGATGAGGTTGAGGCGCTGGGTGGCAATTTTCGTTATTTCCTCAACCATGAGCAGGGTGTTTCGCCGGCACGGGCGATCAACCTGGGGTTTTCTGAATGCCGGGCGTCCTATGTGGGGCTGATGATTGACGGTGCCCGGATGGTGACGCCCAGAGTCGTGCGATATGTGCTTGATGCCCGTGCGATCACAGAACAGGCGCTGGTGGCGGTGCCCGGGTATCATATCGGCGAGACCGAGCACCATATGAATGAGCGTGCCGGCTATAACGAGCAGGTGGAGCGCGAGTTGCTGGACAGTGTTGACTGGCGTAACAATGGTTATCAGTTGTTTGATATTGCCTGCTGGAGCGGCGCCAATCCGCACGGCTTTTTCCATCCCTTTCTGGAGTCCAATTGCATGTTCGCTTCACGCGAGAACTTTGCCTGCATTGGTGACGCGGACGAGCGCTTTGATTTGCCCGGCGGTGGCGCCCTCAATCTGCACATGTATCGGGCGCTGGGGTTGTTGCCGGGCACCCGACTGTTTGTGACGCCGGGGGAGGGCTCCTTCCACCAGTTTCATGGTGGGGTGACGACGGCTGAAACCGAGGGCCGTGATGAAAGAGTGGCGACACAGAAGCGTCAGCTCAGCGAGATATGGCAGGGGAGTTTCCACAGCCTTCGGCGTGAGGCCGTCATGCTCGGCGCGGTCACCGGGCCGGCATTGCCTTTCATGGCGGCTTC
>PWYF01000023.1 GCA_003567955.1 Thiotrichales bacterium | reverse complement strand
TGCCCTGGGCAGCCGGGTCACGGTGGTGGAAATGACCGACACGCTGATGCCCGGTGCGGACCTGGCGCTGGTCAAACCCCTGCGCAAACGCCTGGAAAAAGACTGCGAGGCCATCTACACCGGCACCAAAGTCAGCAATATCAAGGCCACGAAAAAACAGATCCGGGTGGCGTTCGAAGGCAAGAAGGCGCCTGAATCCGCCATTTTCGACCGGGTACTGGTGGCCATCGGACGCCGCCCCAATGGCCATCGCATTGGCGCGGAACAGGCCGGAGTCAAGGTCAACGAGCAGGGCTTTATCCCGATCAACGAACAAATGCGCACCTCTGTGCCACACATCTTCGCCATTGGTGATATTGCCGGTGAGCCGCAACTGGCCCACAAGGCCACCCACCAGGGCCACCTGGCCGCCGAGGTGGCTGCCGGGGAAAAACGGGGTTTCGACAACCGGGTCGTGCCCTCGGTGGCCTACACCGACCCGGAAGTCGCCTGGGTCGGCGTCACCGAAACCGAGGCCAAAGAGCGCGGCCTGGAATATGACATCGGCGCCTTCCCCTGGAGCGCCAGTGGCCGCGCCCTGGGGCAAAACCGGCCTGAAGGTCTGACCCGGCTGATTTTCGACAGATCCAGCCAACGCATTATTGGCGCCGGCATCGTCGGGCCTCACGCCGGAGAACTGATCGCTGAATGCGCCCACGCCATTGAGATGGGCAGCGAAGCCGAGGATATCGCACTGACCATCCACCCCCACCCCACCCTTTCAGAAACCGTGGGCCTGGCCGCCGAAGCCTTCACCGGCACCCTCACGGATCTGTATGTCCCGCGCAAGCGCGGGCGTGTTAAGTGATTACGTGGTTAAGTGATTACGTGAATCGTCGCGTTAAAGCGCGACACAATCGCGCCGGAGGCGCGCTTGCTTAAAACCTGACCACTTAATCACGTAAGCACGCCCGGCCGCAGGCCGGGAATGCTAGAATGCGCGGCAAAATCGCAACCTCTGACGACAGGATCATCCGCATGACAAAGCCCGCGAATATTCCACCCGTTGATGTCAGCCACCAGACCGCGCCACTGATTGACGAGCTCAAACAGGCGATCGGGGGCGTCCTGGAAACCCGGCAGTTTGTACTCGGCGAGGATGTGGCTGCCTTCGAGCAGGAGATTGCGGCCTATCTGGGAACAGAACACGCGGTGGGCCTGAACTCCGGCACGGACGCCCTGACCCTGGCCCTGCATGCCATGGACATCGGCCCCGGGGATGAGGTAATCACCTCGCCTTTTACCTTTTACGGCACAGTGGAACCGATCAGCCTGCGTGGCGCCACCCCGGTGTTTGCAGATATTGATCCGGCCACTTTCAATCTGGATGTGGCCGCAGTGCGCGAGGCCATCACGCCCCGCACCCGTGCCATACTGCCCGTAGACCTCTACGGTCAGGGTCCCGATCTCTACGGCCTGCTGCAGCTGGCGAGAGAAAACAACCTGTATCTGATCGAGGATGCCTGCCAGGCCATTGGCGGTGAATTTGATGGCCGCAAGCTGGGTACCCTGGGTGATGCCGGGGCCTTTTCCTTCTACCCCACCAAGAACCTGGGCTGCGCCGGTGACGGCGGACTGATGGTGACCCCGCATGCGGAGGTAGCCGAGCGTGTCCGGCAACTGCGCAACCATGCGCAGATCAGTCGCGGCTGGCATGAAGAGCTCGGTTACAATTCGCGCCTGGACGGCATCCAGGCGGCGGTGCTGCGGGTGCGCCTCAAACACCTGGATGACTGGAATACGGATCGCCAGCGTGTTGCCGCACGCTATTCAGAATTACTGGCCGATACGCCCGGGATCACCACACCCGCAGTGCAACCGAAATCCCGGCATGTCTTTCATCAATACACCATTCGCATTGCCGATGGCCGCCGCGACCAGGTCAAGGAACGCATGGCTGAAGCCGGGGTGGGCAGCATGATCTACTACCCCCACCCGATGCACCGCTTGCCCATGTACCGGGATCAGGCCCGTTCCCTGCCCGCGGCTGAGAAAGCCACCGACGAAGTGCTCAGCCTGCCGATCTGGCCGGGGCTGGAAGACGAGCGCATTGTGCGGGTCGTGGAAAGCCTGAAATCAGCACTCGACTGAGCCGGCTTCAAACGCCGGCGACACCCCGGGCATCGCGCATCAGTGATTTCATCTCGGCCACCGCGCATTCCAGCCCGGTGAAAATAGCCCGGGCGACGATGGCATGGCCAATGTTGAGCTCGACCATTTCTGCAATGGCCGCCACTGGCTGCACATTGTGGTAATGCAGGCCATGCCCGCCGTGAACAATTAGCCCCATAGAGTGCGCAGCTGTTGCCGCTTCCTGTAATTCCGCCAGGCATGCTGCGCGCTGTTCGCGACTTTCGGCCTCGGCATATCGGCCCGTATGCAATTCCACCACCGACGCACTCACCCGGGCCGCTGCGGCCAGTTGGATCGGGTCGGGGTCTACAAACAGGGATACCCGGATACCGGCCTCGGTCAGACGAGCAATCGCCGGTTGCAGCACCTTCTCATGGGCGCGCACATCCAGCCCGCCCTCGGTCGTCAGCTCCTCACGACGCTCCGGCACCAGACAGCAGTCCGCCGGTCGCAAGGCCAGTGCGAAATCCAGCATCTCTTCGGTCAAAGCCATTTCCAGGTTCAGACGAGTCTGGATGGTTTCTGCCAGCAATCTGACATCGCGTTCATTGATATGCCGACGATCTTCGCGCAAATGCACGGTGATACTGTCAGCTCCACCCTGCTCGGCGACCAGCGCGGCCTGCACCGGTTCGGGATAACGGGTTCCCCGAGCCTGGCGCACATTGGCCACATGATCGATATTTACACCCAGATCCATTGTCTGCCTCGCGTCATCCATCCGTTTTGGGCCGTGCCGCCGGGACGCCCCGGCGCATGGCCATCAAGACCTGGCGGGTTTTGAGCACACGCCCGTCCAGACGCACTTCAAGCAGCTGGCGCAACACCCGCCCCGCCTGGCGCAGCGTATCATCCTCTGTGCTGTCCAGCGTGTTACCGGCAATTGCCAGCAAGGCCTCCCCGGGCACATCCTGCTCGCCGCCGGTGGGGGCTGCAAGCGTATATACCCCGGCCTCAGGGTCTACCCTGTACCAACGCCCGGGGGCCACCGGCGTGCCATCCCCCATCTCGTGCGCCAGGTCAGGCGCCACGCCGAGCCCTTCCAGCAACTGCCATTCAAAACGACGTACAGCCACAGCGACCCGTGAGCCACCAGCGAGCGCCTGTAACGCCCCGGTGTAATCAACAAACAAGCCGGGATGCGGGTCATGCCGTGCCAACAGACGCAACAGCAATTCATTGAGATAAAAACCGGCCATCAGGGCATCCCCTGAAAGTCGAGGCAGGCTTTGCTGGCGTTCGGCGCCCGTCAGGGTTTGTAATTCACCCCGCCCGCTCCAGGACACCAACAGGGGCTGGAACGGCTCCAGCACGCCCCGAAGACGGGAGTTGGCCCGGCGTACACCGCGGGCCACCAGACCCAGGCGTCCGTGATCACAACTCAGCGCCTCGATAATCTGACTGCTGTCGCGATAGTCACGTCGGTGCAGCACCCAGGCGGGCTGTAACTCAACCCGGCTTGCACTAGCTGCAGCGGCCATACTCACTCTGCTTCATAACCCAGCTGGCGCAGTAAATTGTCATCGTCTGCCCAGCCCGCACGTACTTTTACATACAAGCGCAGATACACCTTTTCATCAAACTCCCGTTCGATCGCCAGACGCGCGGCGCGCCCCATCGCCTTGAGCCGCTGCCCCCCTCGCCCGATCACGATGGCCTTGTGCGCCTCACGATTCACCCAGACCAGTGCCGAGACATTCAATATCCCGCGCTCACGGGCAAAGGCCTCTACTTCGACAGTTGTGCCATAGGGGATCTCTTGCTGCAGCCCCAGCATCAATTGCTCCCGCACCATTTCCGCGACCAGAAAACGTTCGCTGCGGTCAGTAATTTGATCAGCCTCATACAGAAAGGGCCCGGCAGGCAGCGCCTGCAGCAGTTCCTTCTCCAGCGCAGCAACATTATCGCCCGTGCCTGCTGACAACGGCACCACAAAGGCGAAACCGTGGCGTGCGGCCACTTCCTCGATGAAGGGCAACAGGCGCTCTCGCCGGGAAACACGGTCGACCTGATTAATCACCAGCGCCGCCGGGCGGCCGGATTGCCGGATGGTGTCCAGCACCTGTTCGTCATCATCCCGCCACTGCAGGGCGCGCACCACCAACACCACCAAATCGGCCTCCGCCAGTGAAGCCCGTGCCACGCGGTTCATGTGGCGATTGAGCTGCGTGGTGGCCGCACTGTGCAGGCCCGGGGTATCCAGGAACACAATCTGTCCCTGTTCGGTGGTGTGAATGCCGGCAATACGGTGGCGAGTGGTCTGGGGCTTGTGAGTGACGATGCTGATCTTCTGGCCCAGTATCCGGTTCATCAACGTGGATTTGCCGACATTGGGTCGCCCCACCAGCGCCACCACGCCACTGCTGAAGGAGTTATTCATATCACTCATCTGAAATCAGCGCGGCCAGTGCCGCATCGGCCGCCGCCTGCTCGGCGCGTCGGCGTGAGGGGCCTTGGCCGTGCCAGCACCCGGCATCGGCAATGGTGCATGTGATGTGAAAGGTCTGGCGATGATCATCGCCGCTAACCGATTCAAGATGATAATCAGGCAACGTCTGGCCCCGTCCCTGCAGATATTCCTGCAAGCGGGTCTTGGGGTCCTTGAGCTCACCGGCCGCCGGCAGGCTTTGCAGACGCCCGCCCCACAGGTGCAGGATGACCTCGTCTGCGGACTCAATACCCCCGTCCAGATAAATCGCCCCGATCAGAGCCTCAAGCGCATCGGCAAGAATGGATTGACGCCGGAAGCCGCCGCTTTTGCGTTCCCCGGGCCCCAGTTGCAGACAACCGCCAAGACGTATATCGCGAGCCACCTCCGCCAGGGTGTCCCCACGCACCAGACTCGACCGAAGACGACTGAGATCGCCCTCGCTGAGTTCAGGGTGACGCCGGAAAAGCGCTTCGGCCATGATCAGCCCTAGCACCGCGTCGCCGAGGAACTCCAGCCGCTCGTTGTTGGGCTGGCCAGCGCTACGGTGGGTTAGCGCTGAAGCAAGCAACGTCTCATCGCTGAAACGATACCCGAGCGCCGTCTCCAGCTCCGACAACACGGTGCTCAACGGCCTATCTGCACCTCGTTTTCGAAACTGACGATCAGGTCAATATTTCCGATCCAGCCAGTGCGCACTTCATAGCTGACACGCATCAGATGTCCATCGCCCTGGGGGCTGATGTGGATATTGTCAGCCTCCACATTGCTGACGTTATTGATACGAAGATGCCGCTGGAGATCACGCTGCAGACTCCGCGGAGTGCCTGGCTCGTCAATATTGGCCTCCTGCACTCGCTGCATGGACGAGGCCACACTCATGTATTCGCCGTAAATGGGCACCAGCTTGATCCCGGTAAAGGCAATAAAAAGGCCGAGAATGACCAGGATCAGTATCTGGTATGCGCTCATGCCCTGCTGTTTCAATGGTGCTTTCATTCTGTCCTCCCAACCCCTTTCAGGGGATGCATCATGTCTTATTGTATCCGATTGCCAATCCGCTCCCATGCGGGGCGCATCCGCTCACTGTCCCAGTTCATCCAGATCATAAAAGCCCGGCCCACCAGCAGGTCTTCGGACACAGGCCCCCAGCGACGACTGTCATCGCTGTTGTCACGGTTATCACCCATGACAAAATATTCGCCCTCGCCAACGATAAAACGCACGCCACCGGGGCGCCCCGGACCTGATAACAGAATATCATGTCCCGTTTCAGTCAGCTGCTCATGGTAGCGCTGCAGCGGCATAATATCACCCAGCGGCCCTTTGTAGGGCCCCAGTGGCTCCAGGGGCACTGCTTCACCATTGATGTAGAGGCGGCTGTCCCGGTAAGCCACTTCATCGCCAGGCACACCCACGACTCGTTTGATGAAATCAATACCGGGATTTTCAGGATAGCGGAATACCATCACATCACCCCGTTGCGGATCGCCACCACGCACAAAGCGGGTATTCAGCACCGGCAGACGCAGGCCATAGCTGAATTTGTTCACCAGAATAAAATCCCCGGTATACAGCGTCGGCATCATCGAAGCCGAGGGAATGCGAAAAGGCTCAACGACAAAAGAACGCAGCAGCAGCACGATCAGGATGACCGGAAAAAAACTGCGGCAAAAATCGACCCAGCCAGGCACCTGCGTCTCATCTTCACCAGCTGCTTCACGCTGCGCTTGCCAGACCCACCGGTCAAGCGCCCATACCGTACCGGTAGCCAGCGTCAGAATGACAAGCAACAGGGCAAAATCAAACATATGTGGTTTCCTTGGCCACTACCCCTGGCCGTCTTTTTTGCTCATGTCGAGCACGGCAAGGAAGGCTTCCTGGGGAATTTCCACCGAGCCGACCTGCTTCATGCGGCGTTTGCCGGCCTTCTGTTTTTCCAGCAGTTTGCGCTTGCGGGTAATGTCCCCACCATAGCATTTGGCCGTCACATTCTTGCGCAGGGCCTTGACGGTGCTGCGGGAAATAATCTGTGCTCCCAGCGCCGCCTGTATAGCCACATCAAACATCTGGCGAGGAATCAGCTCTTTCATTTTCTCGACCAGGTCCCGGCCTCGCGGATAGGCTTTCTCCCGATGCACAATAATCGACAGGGCATCGACACGATCGCCGTTGATCAGTACGTCCAGGCGCACCAGATTGGCCGCCTCGAAACGCAAAAACTCATAATCAAAGGAGGCAAAGCCACGGGTCGCCGATTTCAGTCGGTCAAAGAAATCCATCACCACTTCGCTGAGCGGCAGTTCGTAGATAATCTGGACCTGACTGCCGGTGTAGTTCATGCGCTGCTGGCGCCCCCGGCGTTCCTCGCACAGCATGATGACATTGCCGACATGTTCCTGCGGCACCA
Organism: Thiotrichales bacterium; assembly: GCA_003567955.1. Lineage (GTDB taxonomy): Bacteria > Pseudomonadota > Gammaproteobacteria > UBA5335 > SLRW01 > SLRW01. Next base: position 14,076 of record PWYF01000023.1, on the reverse strand, counting down.
GGATCGTGGCCAGGATAATCGGCTCGCGAATCTCTTCAATTTCACCCACCGGCGGCAGCGCCGAAGGATTATCCACCGCCACCACTTCACCAGCCGTGGTGAGCACCTCGTAGACTACCGTCGGGGCAGTCGTCACCAGGTCAATATCGTACTCGCGCTCCAGACGTTCCTGCACGATCTCCATGTGCAACATGCCCAGAAAGCCACAACGGAAACCAAACCCCAGCGCGGTGGAGTTTTCTGGCTCATAGCTCAGCGAGGAGTCGTTCAGGCGCAGACGGTCCAGGGCATCACGCAAGTCCGAATAATCATCGGCGCTGACCGGAAACAGACCTGCAAAAACCCGGGGCTGGACCTGCTTGAAGCCCGGCAGACGCTCGGCGCAGGGGCGGTCAGCATGAGTGATGGTATCGCCCACCGGCGCGCCGTCAATATCCTTGATCCCGGCCATGACATAACCGACCTCGCCGGTATGCAAGCGCTTTGTATCTTCGGCACGGGGACGAAACACCCCGACCTTGTCTACCTGCCAGGTACGGCCGGGTGCCATAACCTTGATCTTGTCTCCCACCCCCAGACTCCCGTGCACAACCCGAACCAGGGAGACCACACCCACATAATTATCAAACCAGGAATCAATGATCAGTGCCTGCAGGGGGGCATCCGGGTCGCCTTTGGGCGGAGGCACGCGTGCAACCAATGCTTCCAGCAAATCAGCCACGCCCTCGCCGGTTTTGGCACTGACCTGCAGGGCATCACTGGCTTCAATACCGATAATGTCTTCAATTTCAGCGATCACGCGCGCGGGCTCGGCCGAAGGCAGATCAATCTTGTTGAGTACCGGTAACACTTCAAGACCCTCTGCAATGGCCGTGTAACAGTTGGCCACACTTTGCGCCTCCACGCCCTGGGCGGCATCAACCACCAACAGGGCTCCCTCACAGGCGGCCAGCGAACGCGACACCTCGTAGGAGAAATCCACATGACCGGGGGTATCAATAAAATTGAGTTGATAGGTCTCGCCGTTGCGGGCCTGATACTCCAGCGTCACGGCCTGGGCCTTGATCGTAATGCCGCGTTCACGTTCCAGATCCATGGAATCCAGCACCTGCTCCTGCATTTCACGTTCGCTAAGCCCGCCGCACACTTGTATAAAGCGGTCGGCGAGCGTGGATTTGCCATGGTCGATATGGGCAATAATTGAAAAATTGCGGATGTGATCCATCAGATTCCAGTTGGTTTGGACAGGCGCCCAGGTCACCAGACCCGCTTCGGAGCCGGCAGGGGCAAGTCAAAAGGCGTAATTATGGGTGCAGCAGGGGGTCGGATGCCAGCCCGTCAAGCCATTGCCGCAGGCGATCGGGTTCCAGCCGCCCTTCCGCCAGCACCTGCCCGTCAGCCGCGACCAGGACCGGAACACGTAATCCATAGCGTTTGCGCACGGCGGGATCCTGATCAACATCGATTTCCTCAAGCACCACCGCGGTCTCAGCCAGTAGAGGCTGCAAATCCTCGAACATTTCCTCGCACAGGTGACAGCGCTCCCGGCCATAAAGGCTCAGAATAGACGGCTCGCTCATTCCGGAGCCTCCAGCACAAGCCGGAATTGCTCACCATCGCGCATCAACTGCAGCGCCACAGAATCACCAGCGGGCACCTCGCCAAGCTGTGTCACCACCTGGGCCGCCAGTCGCGCCGGCTTCTCATCCACGACCAGAATGACATCGCTTTCATGCAGGCCGGCGGACTGCGCCGCGCCCGCTTGCAGCGCCCTGACCTGCACCCCGCGCATACCTTCACCCAGCGCCTGACGCTGAACCGGAGCCAGGTCACCCAATCGCATACCCCAGATGCTGAGATCCTCGCTGTCCTGAAGCCAGCGGTTGACTGCGGCCGGTTCAGGCAGCTGCGTCAGAGTCACTGACAACTGTATTGCACCGCCATCGCGCATCACGGTCATTGGCAAAGCCGGCCCAATCTCGGAAATCCCCACCAACGGTGGCAAGCGGCCGGAATCAAACACCTCACGCTCATTGAAGCGCACAATCACATCGCCTGCACGAATGTCGGCATCCGCCGCAGGGCTGTCATCAATCACCCGTGTCACCAGGGCGCCCTCGGGTCGATCAAGCGACAGCGCGCGGGCCCAGTCGCGATCAACATCATCCATCACCACCCCAAGCCAGCCACGACGGACTTCGCCTGTCTCACGCAACTGCCGCGCCACATTCATCGCCAGATCAATGGGAATAGCAAAGGACAGGCCCATAAAGCCGCCGGTGCGGCTGAAAATCTGCGAGTTCAGCCCCACCACTTCGCCGTCAAGGTTGAACAGCGGCCCGCCCGAGCTGCCGGGGTTGATCGCCACATCCGTCTGGATGAAAGGAACGTACTGCTCGGTGCGCAAACTACGGGACTTGGCACTGACAATGCCGGCAGTAACTGAATAGTCAAACCCGAATGGTGAGCCAATAGCCAGCACCCATTCTCCGACCCTCATTTCCCGCGGGTCACCGATACGGGCCACCGGTAAACCTTCTGCGGCAATAGACAACAGGGCCAGATCGCTACGCTCGTCATGGCCAATGATTTCCGCAGCCAGCTGACGACGGTCATTCAGTTTGACGACAATTTCAGCTGCATCGCGGACCACATGGTAATTGGTCAGGATCAATCCATCGGCACCGATTATCAACCCTGAACCCAGGGACTCTGCTTCCTCGTCCGGCATGGGCATGAAATCATCCCCATGGCCAAAAAGCAGATCCCAGGTCTGCTCGCTCATGCCCTCGTCATCGCCATCATCATAAAGCCCCAGATGATGACTGGTACTGATATTGACCACCACGGGGGCCAGCTCTTCGACCAGTGAGGTAAAATCGGGCAACCCGCCCCGCGCATCAGCACAGGCCGGCACGGCCAGCGACAACATCAATACAAGCAGAGCCCGGCGGATCATGCCCGGGCCTCCGGCCATGGATGCAGTGTTTGCTCGCTCTCGCTGGCCCGTCTCAGAATGACCGGCATCAACACTTCCCCCTGTCCCGGCCGCATCGCCCACAGACGCGCCTGCAGCAAACCGGCAGCAAAACCGCCACCCGCGGCAATGAGTGTCAAGATTTCGTTGGCCAGCAGCAATTCGGCAGCCAGGGCCAGCGCCAGCATGAACCCCACAGGCAAGCCGTATACAGCCAAAGAAGCGCGTAGCAGGGCCCTTTCGGCCAGACCCACGACAACGCGCTCCCCCGGCCTCACCCCCAGAGGATCACGCACCTTGATCAGCGTGGTGGCGCCAAACCAGTGTGCCAATGCTGCCCGTCCGCAGCCATGCGCTTCGCTGCAATGACCACAGGTCGCCCGCCGACGGGTCAATACCCGGGCATAACCGCTGCAGCTCTCCTGTACATACCCCTGTTCTTCAATCATCGTCTGGCGCCCCGGTGAAGGTGACACGGGCTGGCAGAACACCTGGATTAATCAGTGTTGCCTGCATGCTCGAGGTGCTCAACCATGAATTCCAGGGTGCGTTCGGGCACTTCCCCCACTGCGGTCACGTGATAGTCTCCGTGAACCGCGCCCAGCACATTAATGGATCGCTGGCGGGAATGCCCAGTGAAACCGCCCCCCTCATGCGAAATCTCACCCACAAAAAGCGACACACTGGCCAGGCCGTCTGAATACATCAGGTGCTCTGTAACCTTCGGTGAACCTTCATCATTACGACGTGAGCGGCTGACCAGCTCAAAGCCGGGAGGCGGCATCGCAACCCGCCAGGCCCCGTCATCGGTCTCGCTCTCCGCAAGCATTTGCCAGTCACGTTGCCGAAGCTCAAGATCTTCGGTATCCACGCCGGCTTCAAGGCGCGTTGCCTCGATGCGTTCCGGGAACTCAATGCGAACAAACTCCGCCGACTTGAGACTCGCAACCCCTGCCTCATCATCGCGGTACTTGAGCGAGGACAGCAGCACACCGTATTCGCGATCGATACAAAGCTCCTTGGCGTATCGATACTCATCACGGGGCATAATTCCGACCCGGTCGCACTTGCGTCCGGCAGCGCGCCCCTCTCCCAACACCGCCAGACGGTAATTCGCTTCAAGACGGTCGAAATAGCCCGGATCATGCGGGAACGGGCCCGGCAGCGGGCTCATCGCCCGCGACAGCCCGCTCAGGCGCACACCCCGTTCGGGCAACAAGCAGATGATCTGGTCATCGCGCCGGTGAAATTCGCGGTAGGGCCCGGAAAGCGACACGATCTTTTCATGAACAACGCCATTGTCAACGCGCTGAATGACGTGATAGGACTCCATGGCGTCGCCATCGCGCAGGACAAAGACACCCTCATAGTCAAAGCCGGTCACAGCCGACATCGAAGCCAGCACATCACGCGGGGAATCTTCTCGAGCATTATCGCCCGCAAGGGCCAGCGCGGGTAACATCAGGCACAGCCAGGAAACTGCAACCTGCTTTCTCATTGTTGTTCACCGCTATTATGAAGGCCGCTGCTAAGCCGGGCATAAGGCACCACGCCCTGCCCGCCGGAGATGGCAATCAACTCCTGATGACCTGCAATGTACTCATTCAGCTGGGCCGAAAACCCGGCTGCTTCGCCCTGGGCGGCCACCTGGGACACGCCAGGTCCAGTCACGGCATCCGAGCCAAACCACTGCACCGTCCCCGCCATCGCCACCAGTGCGATTGATGCAGCCAACCCTGCCGCCAGTAATTGCCGTCCACGTCCCCCTGGCCGGGACTGATGGGCAGGTTCTGCGTCCAGGGCGGCCATCACGCCGTCGCTGAATTCAGGTTGCCAGCGATTGCCTGCCACTGAGCCACGCAAGACTTCCCCGATCAGCTGATAGCGCTCCCAGCACCCGCGTATCTCACGATCTGCCAGCAACCGGCTGACCAGGAAACGGGCCTGGCTCCCGCGCAGTTCGTCATCGACTGATTCCGATAACACCTGCTTCAGTTCATCTGCCATATATTCGACACCCCCCGGGCAACATAACCCGCATTTAATCAAGCAACTCAGCCAGCTCACGATCAATCGCTTCGCGTGCGCGAAACAACCTGGACCTCACCGTGCCAACCGGGCACGCCATGGTTTGTGCAATCTGTTCATAACTCAGCCCGTCCAGCTCCCGCAGCATAATCGCGGTGCGCAAATCCTCGGGGAGAGACTCAATTGTCTGCAGAACCCGATCGCGAATTTCGTCGCTCAGCACCTGGCCTTCCGGTGAATCATGATCCACGGCCACCAGGCGGGACTCGCCATTATCCTGTTCACCATCACCGACATCGGTTTCATTGATAAAGGGCTGCCGGCGCCGCGCCATCACATGGTTCTTTGCCGTGTTAATGGCAATCCGGTACAACCAGGTATAAAAGGCACTGTCGCCGCGGAAGCGCGGCAGAGCCCGGTAGGCTTTTATGAAGGCCTCCTGGGCTACGTCCATGGCATCACCCTGGTCATAAACATAACGCGTCACCAGCTTGATCACCTTGTGCTGATATTTGCGCACCAACAGGTCAAAGGCGGCCTTGTCGCCGCGCTGCACGCGCTCAACCAGCTCCTGATCAACCGTTCGCTCGCCCATGCGGGCATTCTCCATGTGCCCGCGACCATTCTGTCCTGTTCACACTAGACAGATTGACCGCGGTTAAGTTCGCCAGGCCGTTGCATCAACGTATAATCCCGACCAGCAGCTTCGCCGTAACGCCGAAATGGTAGCAGCCCGGGGCAGACCAATCCATGAACACGGACCGGAACGGACAAGGCAAGGTACTGATTATAGGCAGTGGCGCCGCGGGCCTGACCCTGGCATTACGCATCGCGGACAGCCATCAAGTGACGATCGTGTCCAAGGATGCGCTCAGCGAAGGCAGCACACGCTACGCCCAGGGCGGCGTCTCCGCTGTTCTGGACAATACCGACTCCCTTGAAGCCCATGCCGCCGACACCATGGCTGCCGGCGCCGGCTTGTGCGATCCGGCAGTTGTGCGCTTCGCCATAGAGCAGGGCCCCTCCGCCATCGCCTGGTTGATTGATCAGGGCGTTGAGTTCACCCGTAACAGCGATAACCCCGGCAATAGCAGTGACTATCACCTCACCCGCGAGGGAGGGCACAGTCACCGGCGTGTCATTCATGCCGAAGACCGCACCGGGCAAGCCATTGAGAACACACTGGAGGCCCGCGTCCGTCAGCATCCCGGGATAGACATACAGGAATATCATGTGGCCGTAGACCTTATTAGCGTACAGACCGGGGGACGCCCGACGAAACGCTGCGCCGGCGCCTATCTGCTGGACACCCGCAGTGGCAGGGTGCGCCCGGTTGCCGCCGACTATGTAGTGCTGGCCACCGGCGGCGCCAGCAAGGTCTATCTTTACACCAGCAATCCCCGCGGGGCCACCGGCGACGGGATTGCCATGGCCTGGCGTGCCGGGTGCCGGGTGGCCAACATGGAGTTCATGCAGTTCCACCCCACCTGTCTCTATATGCCAGGCCAGGCACCCAGCGCTGATGCCCGTTCATTTTTGATCAGCGAAGCGGTGCGTGGCGAGGGGGGACACTTGCTGCTGCCCGACGGCACACGATTTATGCCCGCGTTTGACGAACGCGCCGAGCTCGCGCCACGCGATGTGGTCGCCCGGGCCATTGATCATGAAATGAAACGCCTGGGTCTGGAGTATGTCTGGCTCGACATTGCCCACAAGGGCGCGGATTTCATCCGGACGCATTTCCCTACCATTTACCAGCGTTGTCTTGAACTCGGCCATGACATCAGTGCCGGCCCTATCCCGGTCGTACCGGCAGCGCATTACACTTGCGGTGGTGTGTTTAGCGATCATCGCGGCCGCACCGATTTGCCGGGGCTTTACGCTGTGGGTGAAACCGCCTTCACCGGCCTCCATGGCGCCAACCGCATGGCCAGCAACAGCCTGCTTGAATGCCTCGTATTCTCCACTTCCGCAGGTGCCGATATTGCCACCAATCCCCTGCCCCGGCTTTCTGTGGCGAAATTGCCCGACTGGGATGAAAGCCGGGTGACCGATTCCGATGAGGAAATTGTAGTCAGTCACAACTGGCTGGAGTTACGTCGCCTGATGTGGGATTACGTCGGCATCGTTCGCACCAGCAAACGATTGCGTCGCGCCCGTGATCGCGTGCAACTGCTGCAACGGGAGATTCATGAGTACTACAGCAACTTTGTGGTCACTCCCGATCTGCTGGAACTGCGCAACCTGACCATGGTGGCAGAATTGATCATTGATGCCGCCATGCGCCGCCGGGAAAGCCGCGGCCTGCACTACAGTCTGGACTACCCGGAGCGCGGGCCTGATAACAGCGCCCGTAACACCATCCTGGTGCCGGATGGTTTTGTTGGCGGGGAACTGCCTGTATGCTGGCATCATCAGCAGGATTCAGGCACTATTGGGTGCGGGGACCAATGCGGTTGCGAATGACCCATTGACAAACTTTTGCTCCATCAATAAATAATGGTAACCTCACACGGGGTTCAGCGGGGTCCACAGGGGGCCTTGGGGCACATACTGAATAAGAAACACTGATCGAGGGAGAACCTTCTTATGAAAGCACGCCACTTCGTCTGCATGGCGGCATTGATGATGCCGGCAACACCAGTACTGGCCAGTGATTTCAGTTATTCCTATGTGGGTATTGGTTATAACGCGACCAGTCAGGACAACATCGTAGGCCCCGACACCACCAATACCACACGGCAAAATTCAAGCGGCCTGGATTTCACCTTTTCGTGGCTGGTCCACGAAAACCTTTTCGTGGTTTATGATTACCGCGACCATGATTTCAGCCGGGACGAACTGGATTTCCAGCGCGCCAGCCTGGGGCTTGGCTATCGTGAAAGCGTTGGCCGGGGCACCGATGTGGTTGCCGTGTTGCGCGTGGTTGTGAATGCCTATGATGACACTGCGGGCGACACCCAGTTTGATCCCACCGGGGGCGTTAGTCTGGGGCTGCGCCATGCAGTCAACTCTGATTTCGAGTTCGGCATTCACGTAGACTATGTCTATGAGGGCGCCTTCGAAGATGACACCGACGAAGTCTTTGTCGACTATACCCGGCTGCGTGCCGACACCTCGTTGCGCTACGAAGCCCTCTACACCCTGGTCGATAATTTTGGCGGCCTGACCGGTCGTGACAGCATTGGCCTGACTCTGGGCGGCAATATCAACGACGATTTCCGCACCGTTGCAGCGGGGCTGCGCTACAGCTTCTGATACGCAAACCCGCCGACATAAAAACCCCGCGCCAGGCGCGGGGTTTTTTTTGTCAGCTCATGCTGAAACGATAACCCCAACCCGGACATACCCGATCCGTAGCACCCGGTTCTCCGCACGCGCTGTGTGTTCTGTGGTTAAATAACCACGCTATCATTAACCACAGAGATCACAGGGGATTCAGAGCAGGATACCAATGCGTTGATGGCATGAAGCAGCGGGAGAGTCAGCTGAGAGCCAGGGAAACACTGATTAATTCGTCGCGTCTCAGCGGGTTCTTCGGGGCGCAAGCAATCAAACCCCTCTGGCGTCCATAACCCCCCTGAAACGCCAGGTTGCAAAGGCGCCAAAACAAATCCCCAGTCCGTGTAGCCCCAGCCGCCACTCAAACAGATCCGGCACAAATATCCGCGCACCCTCCACCAGCACCATGCTGATCAGCAGACACAACCAGGGAATGCGAACCGGCATCGGGGCCACATAAATAATCAAGGGGTACAGCACCACAACGGCAATGGCCAGCAAGCCATAACTGGCCCAGGTCCAGGCCGTGGCTTCGGGTATTTCCGCCGGGGCTCCGCTTTCAATCAGCATCACCAGACTCAAACCCGCCAGCACCAGCCAGCCAAGACTGCCGTAAAACCCGATCCGCTCAAGACGTGCTTCCATCTCTCGCACCTCATACCCCATAGCCAGTCAATCATTCACTGTGGACTCTGGCACCCTGTGATTAACCACAGAGATCACAAAGGAACACAGCGCAGGTTTACCGGTAATGCGCGCCACTTTACCCGGACGAGGCGTTCTGACACCACAGCAATACCCGTAATCGTCGGTGGGCATCGGCCGCCAAAGCATCTCGCGGCAGCGCCAGATAACGGCGCCGGCCCTCCTCGTCCGCCAGCACCAGCAACAAAAGCCGGCCATAAACCACACTGCCCCCGGCCACGCCCACTTCCCGCCAGTGACCATCTGACTGGCGTACAAACCATTGCCCCGGGGCACCAATAACCAACTGTTCGATTCGCCAGGATCCCAGGTGACAACGCCAGTCCAGGACACCTCGCCAAAACACAACGGCAATCACGGGCAGCGCCAGCAGCAAAGGCAGCATCAGCGCCACCAGTATCACGCTGGCCACATACAATAAGGACAGTGAAATCAGAAGTTGACGGGATGGCCGTAGCTCAAAAACGCGCGCACTCTCGAATTTGCCGTACCACATCCGCACATTCCCTGTCCGGTGGCGCCATACGCCCGAATAACAGCGCTATTAATTCAGGGTCCTGCCACTCCAGTAATTCGGCAAAACACTGGCGTGCCTCTGGTTCAAGCCGGGCAAAACGGGCATCAAAAAAGCCCAGCAACAACTGATCAAGCTCCTTCATCCCCCGCCGGCACATCCAGCGCAGGCGGGCATGTTCCCGCTCCTGGTCTTCCATCAATGCAGGATCAGCGCCGTTCCACCATCAGCTTCTTGATCTCGCCGATGGCACGCGCCGGGTTGAGGCCCTTGGGACAGGTTTGGGTACAGTTCATGATGGTATGACAACGGTACAGCTTGAAGGGGTCTTCCAGCGCATCCAGACGCTCGCCAGTGGCTTCATCACGACTGTCGGCAATCCAGCGATAGGCCTGTAACAGGGCCGCCGGACCCAGATAGCGATCACCGTTCCACCAGTAGCTCGGACAGGCCGTAGAACAGCAGGCACAGAGGATACATTCATACAGGCCATCAAGCCGGGCACGCTCTGCAGGTGACTGCAGGCGTTCACGATCCGGCGGTGTGGCGGTCTCGGTCTTCATCCACGGCTCCACTGCCGCATACTGGGCGTAGAAACGCTCCATATCCGGCACCAGATCCTTGACCACCGCCATGTGGGGGAGCGGATAAACCGCAATATCGCCCCGGAAGTCGCTGATGGCCTGGGTACAGGCCAGGGTATTGCCGCCCTGGATATTCATGGCGCACGAGCCGCAAATGCCCTCACGACAGGAACGACGGAAAGTGAGAGTGGGATCAATCTCGTTCTTGATCTTGATCAGGGCGTCCAGCACCATCGGCCCGCAGTCGTCCAGATCCAGGTGATAGGTATCCATCACCGGATTACCGCCACTATCAGGGTCATAGCGATAGACACGGAATCGCTTGACGTTACGCGCGCCCTCCGGGGCGGGAAATTCACGTCCCTTGCCGATGCGGGAGTTCTTCGGGAGTCTGAACTGCGCCATTTACAGAGGCCTCCTCATCACTTTCGGGCACGACCGCCAGGCCCTGCCCCATAGGGTCCAGTGCTATCAGAAGCACCTCAATCAGTAAACACGTTCCTTGGGCGGAATCACCTCGACCTCGTCAGTCAGCGTGTACATATGCACCGGCCGGTAATCGAAACTGACCTTGCCTGCATCGCTCACCCAGGACAATGTGTGTTTAAGCCAGTTGTCGTCATCACGATCAGGATAATCCTCACGCGCATGCCCGCCCCGGCTTTCGGTGCGATTGGACGCCGCATGCATCGTCGCCACGGCATTGCCGAGCAGGTTATCCAGTTCCAGGGTTTCCACCAGATAACTGTTCCAGATCAGCGAACGATCAGTCACGCCGACATCGGCAAAGCTCGCGTATACCTCATCAATCCGTTTCTGTCCTTCAGCCAGAGTGTCTCCGGTCCGGAATACCGCAGCATCACTCTGCATCACTTTTTGCATGCGCTCACGGATGGCCGCGGTAGGTTCACTGCCACTGGCGTTGCGAAGCCGGTCCAGACGCTCGACACCCCGCTCGGCATCATCACCACTGAGCGGCGGATGCGCCTGCCCGGGCTTGATCAGCTCGGCACAACGAATGGCCGCGGCACGGCCGAAAACAACGATATCCAGCAGTGAATTCGACCCCAGCCGGTTGGCCCCGTGCACCGAAACACAGGCCGCCTCGCCGATGGCCATCAACCCCGGGACAACATGGTCCGGGTCATCCCCCTTCAGGGTGACCACCTCGCCATGATAGTTGGTGGGAATACCCCCCATGTTGTAGTGCACCGTGGGCAGCACCGGGATAGGATCACGGGTCACATCCACGCCGGAGAATATGCGCGCGGTTTCGGCAATACCCGGCAGACGGGAATTGATCACATCGGCACCAAGGTGCTCCAGGTGCAGATGGATATGATCCTGCTCCGGCCCCACCCCGCGGCCTTCACGAATCTCGATGGTCATGGCCCGGCTGACCACGTCACGTGAAGCGAGATCCCTGGCATTGGGTGCGTAGCGTTCCATGAAACGCTCACCCTCGCTGTTAGTGAGATACCCTCCTTCACCGCGTACACCTTCGGTGATCAGGCAACCGGCGCCATACACCCCGGTGGGGTGAAACTGCACAAACTCCATGTCCTGCAAGGGCAAACCGGCACGCAAAACCATGCCATTACCATCGCCGGTACAGGTGTGGGCTGAGGTGGCCGAAAAATAAGTCCGGCCATAACCGCCGGTGGCCAGCACCACCATATGGGCGCGGAAACGATGAATGGTGCCATCGGCCAGATTCCACGCCGTCACCCCACGGCACACACCGTCATCATCCATAATCAGGTCAAGCGCAAAATACTCGACAAAGAACTCGGCCTGGTTGCGCAGGGCCTGCTGATAGAGGGTATGGAGAATGGCGTGGCCGGTGCGATCCGCCGCGGCACATGTGCGCTGGGCCGTGCCCTTGCCGTAATGCGTGGTCATGCCGCCAAAGGGCCGCTGGTAGATCCGGCCTTCTTCCGTGCGGGAAAAAGGCACGCCATAGTGCTCAAGCTCGACCACCGCCGGCACCGCCTCGCGGCACATATATTCAATGGCGTCCTGGTCACCCAGCCAGTCCGAACCCTTGACGGTGTCATACATATGCCAGCGCCAGTCGTCCTCACCCATATTCGCCAACGAGGCACTCATCCCGCCCTGGGCCGCCACGGTATGACTGCGGGTGGGGAAAATCTTGGTCACGCAAGCCGTCGACAGGCCTTTCTCGGCCATCCCCAGCGTTGCCCGCAGCCCGGCGCCCCCGGCGCCCACCACAACCACATCATATTCGTGCTCGATAATCCGGTAACTTTCAGACACCCGCTTCAACCTCCCAGGGCCACTTGCAGTAAGGCCAGCACAGCGGCCACGACAAGCACCACGGCCACCGCCTTGACCAGCAGTATGGAAGCCATCCTCAGCAACGGCGTGGACACATAATCCTCGATCACCACCTGCATGCCGAGTTGGGCATGGTGCAGGGTGGCAATAATAAACAGTATCAGCAGCACGCTGACCCAGGGTTGCGCCACCCAGGCGTGCATGGTGGCGTAATCCGCACCCGCCAGCATCACCACCGAGATGACAAACCACAGACTCAGTGGCACCAGCGCCACGGCCGTGACCCGCTGGGCCCACCAGTGACCGACACCCTCGCCGGCCGCGCCCAGGCCCCTGACCCGGGCCAGTGGTTTACGCATATCCATCATACCCCCCCGAGAATCAGACAGGCTCCGCCCCAGGCAGCGAGGGTCAGAATCACCGTGGCCACCAGCACGCCATAGCCGCTGGCATAGGCTGCGGGCAACTCATAGCCCTGACCCGCATCCCAGAAAAGATGGCGGATACCATTACACAGGTGATAGAAGAGCGCAGCCGACCAGCCAAACAGGAACACCAGCCCGGGCGCCGAGCCAATCACCGCAGTCATCCGGGCATACGACTCCGGCCCTGCAGCCAGCGCCAACAACCAGGCCACCAGCACCACGGTGCCCAGCGCCAGAAACACCCCGCTGGCGCGATGCAATATGGACATCGTCATCAGCAGGTGCCAACGATAAATCTGCAGATGCGGCGACAATGGCCGATCGTGTGCTGTCATCAGGTGTCCTCCTGCCGATGTGCGATATTTGCGCAACCGGGATTCGCGGCAGCACTCCAGCGCGCGCATTGATAACGCGGGGCCATGACCGGGCCCGATTCAGAAATCGCTGCAGCGTCCGCCGCGCTCCCAGTCGCCGTAACGCGTGGGCTCAGGCCCCTCGGGACCGCCAAACTCGGGTGGCAGTGGGCTGCTGTCGACATGCCGGGCAGGTGGGTTCCCCGGCATTGATTGCCGTGGACGCCGGTTCACCTGCTTGTCATCGCGTTCCTGCATGCCTGCCTCTGCCAGGAAAGAGGCCCTGTTTATACTGAATCCGCGGCTTTCGCGCAAGAGAAAGCCGCGGATTCAGCCGCCATACCCAAGGTGATCCAGGGCTTTCCTGCCCCGTCTGCTGCAAGTAAGATTGTAGCCCGCAGCCGGCCAATACGCCCGTGGAGATTGCATATGCAGCCTGAGTGGAAAGCTTTTCTCGCCGATGCCGGTGCCGAGTTTGACCCCGATAATGGCCAGATCAGCCATTTCGGCGTGCCAAGCCAGGAAGTCAGCATGGTCCGTACTGGCAACGTCTTTGCCGACCTTTCCCATCTCGGGCTGATCAGCGTCAGTGGCGAGGACGCCAGCGACTTCCTGCATGCCCAGCTCACCTGTGACGTCAAGAGCCTGGCGACGGACCAGAGCAGCCCCGGCGGCCTGTGCAATCCCAAAGGCCGGCTGCTGGCCATCATGAGAGTGTTTGTGCTGGAACCACAGACGCTGGCCCTGTCCCTGCCCCGCAACCTGACTGAGAGCGTCATCACTCACCTGCAGAAATACGTGTTGCGCTCCAAAGTCGACTTGCACGATATTTCAAATCAATTTGTGCGTCTGGGGGTTTCCGGCCCCGAGGCCTCGCGGCTGCTGGGCGAGGCGCTGGGCGACAGTGTTG
>PWYF01000193.1 GCA_003567955.1 Thiotrichales bacterium | reverse complement strand
CCAGCGTCAGGTACAGCAACACCCCCAGCACCGGAACCAGCAACAACAGGGCCAGCCACATCGCCGCCGAACGTGGCTCGCGTTTGGTGATCACGGCATGCCCGGCCAGTGCCAGGGCAACCAGCGTCATCAGCGTGCCCGACAGGCCGTACCAGAAGGCCGACTGCAACCAGAAGGGATCTTCAACCAGCCATTCAGTGATCACGGGTCTGCCCCCCGTGACCCCGTCATGGCCTGCTCCAGCGCGGTGACCAGGGGTTTCATGAAATAGCTGTCTTCAGGCATGACATCCACTCGCACGCCCTTGTCCTGCAAGGCGGCGGCCACGATCGGACCGACCGCCGCGACCACCACCTGTCGCAGTCCGTCTTCCAGCGCCGCCCCGGCATCATGCTTGTGGGCCACGCTGAACAGCCGCCGCACCTGCGGCTGGCTGGTGAAGGCCATGGCATCCACCTCGCCAGCCGCCAGCGCCCGGATCAGGCGCAGGACATCATCATCCTCGGCTCCGGAAGCATAAACATAGGGCGCGACCACCCTCGGCTCAACGCCCTGCTCCCGCAGGAAGTCGATCAACGGCCGGTTGGGGTCCGTGCCGTAAAGCTGCACCGCCACGTCACGACCCCGGATGCCGGCTTCCCGCAGGGTGGCAATCACCCCCGCAGTCGTGGGCTCACTCGCCGGCAGATCGGCGGCCAGCCCCAGTTCCCGCAGGGCACGCGCCGGCTTGGGACCCCGGGTAATTCGCCGCACCCGGCCCAGCGCCGCCACAAAATCATCCCGGCAGTCGGCGCGTTCGGCAAAACCGCACAGACGCCGCAAACCCTCGCCGGTCAGTAACACCAGGTCATCCGGCGGCCGGGCGATAAAATCGTCCAGCCAGGCATTGACCGGCGCCGGATCAGGTGCATCGTGAATAGCCACCAGCGGACAACGCCAGGGGGTGGCCCCGCGCCGCTCCAGCAGGCCGGCCAGCACATCAAGCTGGCGGGTTTCCGGCAGGGCCACCACCCGGCCCTTGAGACTTGCGCTGATCGTCATGGCCACAGTCTACTACCTCAGGAAACGCTGCATCGCTTTCGCGCCGCAAAAGATACGAAAACAGGACACAACTCGCCACGTCACGCAATGACATTGCTATGATAAGGAAACACTGATCTATTCGTCGCGTCTCAGCGGGTCTTGCGGCGTCCATATGCAAGGCGCCGTGCGCAGCCGAAGGCTGGTTGCCTTTGCAAGCACGGCAACGCCGCAGATGGGCGCCTCAGGGCCCGCCCTTCGGGGCGTTGCCAGCGTCCCGGTCTCTGCGTTGCAACTTTTTGCTGTATTCTCGATACGCCTGCAAAATTGCGCCTTGATACCAGGACGCTGGCAACGCCTGAGGCGTGAGGAATAAATCAATGTTTCCCTAATGCTAAACTTCGCTGCCGTGCCCGACTGACAAACACGGAAGAAAGCCCGATTCATGAAACCACATCACCCGGGACTCTGGAGCATTATCCTCTACACGCCCTATGCATTATGGATGGCGAGTTGTTTTATCGTGGTCGGCCTGCTGACTGCGGTGACCGTGATCATCCTGCCCGGCGAAGTCAATCGCCGACGCATTGCGCGTCTGGGCGCTTACGGCTTTTTTGCCGCTTGCGGCGCACCGCCGCGCATTTCCGGACTGGAAAACGTGCCCGAAGGCCCGGCTGTTATTGTCGCCAACCACGCCAGCTATCTTGACGGCGTCATCATCCAGGGCGTTCTGCCGCCTCGCTTCGGTTTTGTGATCAAGGGCGAGATGCAATCCGTGCCCCTGGTACACATGGTGTTGCGCCGACTGGGGTCGATATTTGTTGATCGTAATGACCCCCGGGGCAGTTCCCGAGACGCCATGCGAATCTTTCGTCAGGTCGCACGCGGGCGCTGTATGGGGTTTTTTGCCGAGGGCACCTTCAAACGCGAACCCGGGCTTCGCCCCTTCAAGATGGGCGCTTTTATCACCGCCGCGCGCCTTGGCGTGCCGGTGGTGCCTGTCGCCATACGTGGCTCGCGCCAGATTTTGCCCTCCAAATCCTGGTGGCCCCGCTGGCACCGGCTGGAAGTCGAAATCGGTGAAGCCATCACCGCCGGGGGACGTGATCGCTCTGATGCGATCAAGCTGCGCGACCGGGCCCGCCGGGCCATACTGAGCATGATCGACGAACCCGACCTGGAAGCCGTCCATCGCGCCGACAGCACACACCACGAGCATCAGGCCCACAGCAGGAAGCACTGATCTACCCATAAAAAAACCCGCCACCGGGGCGGGTTTTACAAATGGTAGCTACGGGTGGATTCGAACCACCGACCTCATCATTATGAGTGATGCGCTCTAACCAACTGAGCTACGTAGCCGTGGATATTGGCATGCAGGGAGGCGTAATTGTCTTTTCCGGTTGCGTTGGTGTCAATAACCCGCGACTTCGCCGCGGGCGTTTTCAGTTTTCAGTTTTCAGTTTTCAGACCCGCGCTACGCGCGGGATATGTAGTGTGCGCAGCGCGCACGGCTTGTCTTTGATCAGCCACGCTGAAGGTTTTTCCTTCCCGCTTACCCACATTCCCGACTTCCCAGTGACAACATCGCGCGCCGGGGTCGCGCGTCTGAAAACTGAAAACGCCCTGCGCTTACAGCGCAGGTAAGGAAAAACTAATCTATTCCTGGTCCGAGAAGTAGTCCCGCATCCATTCGAACAGCGTTTCCACGCCCACTTCGGACAGAGCCATTAGCTGAAAGTCGCCGTCCGGGTCCTCCTCGATGGCGAGGAACTGATAGAGCAGCGTGCCGGGCTGTTCATCGTGGAGGATCAAAACGATGCGCCGTCGGGTGCGCAGACAGTCGATGGTCATGACGTCGGCTGGAATGCCGCTGTCACGCAGGCCACGACGCAGGCCCAGCATGGGATTGATGTGCTCGTACGTCTGCTGGATACGCGTATGGGCCTCGCTGGCCATCTCCGACAGCTTTTCCAGTGGATCTTCAGACATCAGAGACTCCTCGGGGTGGCAGGACAGGCGCAGGGTAGCAGAAATGCCCGGTAGCGCTCTCCAGGCCAGCGTTCCCGACACGGGAGGTTGCAGGCGGGAAGCGGGAAGGTAAGAAACCCGAAAGGTGATTAATCAAGCATCAGCCGTGCGCGCAGCGCACAGCACTATCCCGCGCCATGCGTGGGTCTGAAAACTGAAAACTTTAAACTGAAAACGCCCGTGCTGCGCGCGGGTCAAACATTAAAGCGGAAGTGGACCACGTCGCCTTCCTGCATGATGTAATCCTTGCCTTCCAGCCGCCACTTGCCGGCGTCGCGGGCGCCGGCCTCGCCACCGCAGGCCACGTAATCCTCGTAGGCGACCACCTCGGCGCGGATAAAGCCGCGCTCGAAATCGGTGTGGATCACGCCGGCTGCCTGGGGGGCGGTGGCGCCTCGGCGCACCGTCCAGGCGCGGACTTCCTTTTCACCGGCGGTGAAAAAAGTCTGCAATTGCAGCAGTTCGTAGGCGCCGCGGATGACGCGATTGAGGCCGGGCTCGGCCAGTCCCAGGTCAGCCAGAAATTCGGCGCGGTCTTCATCCCCCAGTTGCGCCAGCTCGGCCTCGATTGATGCGCTGACCACAACCACCTCGGCCCCCTCGGCCGCGGCACGTTCTCGCAGGCGCGCAACCAGCGGGGCATCATCGCCAGCGCCCTCGTCTACATTAGCGATGTACATGGCGGGCTTGGCGGTGAGCAGGTGCAACTCGCGCAGCAGCGGGCGCTCCTCTGCAGTAAATTCCAGAGCACGTACCGGCAGGCCCTCGTCGAGCTGGGCCGAGAGCCGGGCCAACAGCGCCAGCATGGCTTTTGCCTGCTTGTCGCCGCCCTTGGCCTTTTTCTCGTTACGGGCCGTCGCGCGGGCGACGGTCTCCATATCGGCCAGAGCCAGCTCGGTTGCAATGACATCAAGGTCAGCCAGCGGATCCACCTTCCCGGCAACATGCACCACATCCGGATCCTCAAAACAACGCGCCACATGGGCCACGGCATCGGTCTCGCGGATATGGGCCAGGAACTGGTTGCCCAGCCCCTCGCCCTGTGAAGCGCCGGCGACCAACCCGGCGATATCGACGAATTCCATTGTGGTGGGAATCACTTTCTGCGGCTTGACGATCTCCGCGAGCTTATTCAGCCGGGGATCGGGGACCGGAACCACGCCAACGTTGGGGTCGATGGTGCAAAAGGGATAGTTCTCAGCCGGGATGGTGGCGCGGGTCAGCGCATTGAACAGCGTAGACTTGCCGACGTTGGGCAAACCGACGATACCGCATTGAATCGCCATGATCAGGCTCCCGGTGGGGCTGTGTGGAGTTGTTGCATTGCCGGCTCGATGCCGCGCTCAAGGAGAACCGGCATGACTTCGACCGCACGCGCCAGAGCCAGACGGATGCGTTTTTCATCCTCGCGTCCGGGCGTGCCCAGCACGTAATTAACAACATCCTCGCGCTGCCCCGGGTGGCCTATCCCCACGCGCAGGCGCGGGAAATCCGGACCCAGGTGGTTAATCGTGTCACGCAGCCCATTGTGCCCGCCGTGACCGCCGCCCTGCTTGAGCTTGACCGTACCGGGCGGCAAATCCAGATCATCATGCACCACCAGCACACTGGCGACGGGCAGGCCGAAGTAATCACACAGGGCACGGATGCACTGACCGCTGCGATTGACGAAGGTGGCGGGCTTGACCAGGCGCACGTTTTCTCCGCCCAGGCTCACCCGCGCCACTTCACCATGCAGCTTGCGCTCGACGGCAAAATGCTCGCCGGCCTCACAGGCCAGCGCGTCCACAAACCAGAACCCGACATTATGCCGCGTGTTGTCGTAGCGCGAGCCGGGGTTGCCCAGCCCGACCACGGCCTGGACCCCGGCCAAGACGCTCAGCTCTCTTCGTCGCCGGACTCGTCGTCACCACCGGCATCGGCATCACCACTGTCATCCGCCGCCTGGGGCTTCTCTACAGCAGCCGCTGCCTCATCAGCTTCGACGTCTTCTTCGTCCTCGGCCTTCTCGACACGCGGGGCCAGCAAGCTGACCACACCACGATCATCCTCGTGGGCCAGCGCCACCAAAGAAACCCCCTCGGACACCTTGAGGTCAGACAGATGCAGGCTGTCACCGATTTCCATGGCCGAGATATCCACCTCGATATATTCGGGCAGATCCTTCGGCAACACTTCCACCTCGACCTCGGTCATAAGACGAGAGATCACGCCGCCCGTCTTGACGCCCGGGGCCTCGTCCTCGCCGAGGAAGTGCAAGGGCACGTTGACGTGCAGCTTCTGGTCGGCCAGCACACGCAAAAAATCCACATGCGAGGTCACGGTCTGCTTGTAGGGATGACGCTGCAGATCCTTGAGGATGACCTGCTCGTTCTTGCCCTCGAGCTTGAGCGTGAGAATGTGGGAATAAAACGCTTCGTGATCGAGATGCATGCGCAACTCGTTCTGCTCCAGAGAAATCGCTACGGGTTCTTTTTTGCCCCCGTAGACAATCCCCGGAACACGCCCGGAACGACGCAGGCGGCGGCTCGCACCTTTCCCCATGTCGGCCCTGGGCTCGGCATTGATTTCAAAGCTTTCCTGACTCATGAGTAACTCCGTGAAAACCCGCCAATAACGACGGAACCCCCGGTTCCCGCGACCAGGCAACCGGGATGGATGCTTCACCCCGCAAATACAGGGCAAAACGGGCCGCAATCATGCCGCGAAAAACCACGTAAAGCAACCCGCCCCGCGCCTTTGGCGCGGGGCGGGTGTCTAAAGTCTAAAGTCTAAGGTCTAAAGACCGCGCCGGTGGCGTGCGCCGCACAAATCAACTTAATCACTTAATCACTTAACCACTTAATACGCCCGCGGCGAAGCCGCGGGTTAATCGATATACATCGAGCTGACGGATTCGTCGTTGGAGATGCGGCGGATAGTTTCACCCAGGGTCTGGGCCACACTGAGCTGACGGATCTTTTTGCAGGCCACAGCTCGTTTGCCGAGCGGGATGGTGTCGGTGACGACCAGCTCGTCCAGTTCCGACTTGCTGATGTTGTCGATGGCCGGACCCGACAGCACCGGATGGCTGGCATAGGCAACCACGCGCGCGGCACCCTTTTGTTTCAGGGCTTCGGCAGCCCGGCACAGGGTGCCGGCGGTATCCACCATGTCGTCCACCAGTACACAGAAACGGCCCTTGACGTTGCCAATAATATGCATGATCTGGGCCTCATTGGCCTTGGGTCGACGCTTGTCGATAATCGCCAGATCAGCATCATCCAGCCGTTTGGCCAGCGCCCTGGCCCGCACCACGCCGCCCACGTCTGGCGAGACCACGGTGAAGTCGCCAAATTTCTGGCGCCACATGTCGCCGAGCAACACGGGTGAGGCATAGACATTATCCACCGGGATATCAAAAAAGCCCTGGATCTGGTCGGCATGCAGATCCACCGTCAAAACCCGGTCCACCCCCGCGGCCATCAGCATATTAGCCACCAGCTTGGCGGTAATCGGCACCCGCGCCGAGCGGGGCCGACGGTCCTGCCGGGCATAGCCGAAATAAGGAATCACGGCAGTCACACGCTGCACCGAGGCCCGGCGCAGGGCATCCACCATAATCAGCAGTTCCATAAGATTGTCGTTGGTGGGAGCGCAGGTGGGCTGCACCACAAAAGCATCGCGACCGCGCACATGGTCCTCAATCTCGACCTGGATTTCGCCATCGCTGAAGCGCTCCACGGTCGCTTTGCCCAGCGGGATGGTGAGGTAGTTGGCGATAGCCTGGGCAAGCTTCGGATTGGCATTGCCCGTGAAAATCATCAGCCGGCTTTGCTGGACGGCATTACCCTGCTCAATACTCATCGGCCACCGTTGTGCTGTTGTGCCCGGCCTTTGCCGGGATCAATCCCGCCGACCATGCTGTCTTCATCACATGGGGCTTCGACGGCGCTGCAAGAAATTGAAGAATGATGAAAGGAAAAGCAGCCCCACCCCCCTGTCACCTTATAGCCGACCGGCCTCTGCGTCCTGTTGTCTGCTTCCCCCACACTCCGCTGGCCGCATTGCCGTGGGGTGGTTTCGATTATAACTGGCCGGGGTGGCAGGATTGACTCCGGCCTGTCGGCCTCCGGTCCCTTCGGGACCAGCGTCGCTCCCGCTGAAGCTGCCCAAATGCCTGCGGCATTTGTCGAACCTTTTACGGTTCGAACCCTGCCACCGGGTTGCGCTGCCTTCCCCATTCACCACGCTGGCCGCATTACCGCGTGGTGGTTTCGATTATAACTGGCTGGGGTGGCAGGATTCGAACCTGCGCATGCGGGGATCAAAACCCCGTGCCTTACCGCTTGGCTACACCCCATTTGATCGGTGACGGCCCGGCCGCCTCACTCTTGCCGCGCCAGCGCAAGCCGCTCAAGCAACGGCGAGCGATTTAATCCCTGTACCGGCCAGGCTTCAAATCCGGCCTCGCGCATGCCCGGGGGCAGTGCGCGGCTGGCGCGGCGGGCGCTGTCAGCGTCCCGACAGGCGACAAAACAGGCGCCCCCGCTGCCACTGAGCCGCGCCGGGCCAAATTGTTGCAACCACTGCAGGGCCTGGTCCACTTCAGGGTAACGCTGTCTCATCACCGGCTCGAAGTCATTATGCCCCTGGCCGGAAAAGAAGTCGGATATTGTGATTGGCGGGGTATTGCGTGTCAATTCAGGCTCGGCAAAGGCACGGGCGGTGGAAACCTCACACGGCGGCAACAACAACAAATACCACAACTGCTCGGGTTCCACAGCCTGCAGACGTTCACCCAGGCCCTCTGCCCAGGCCGCATGCCCCCTGACAAACACCGGTACATCCGCCCCCAGCGACAGGCCCAGCCGGGCCAGTGACTCGCTGTCCAGTCCTGTTCCCCAGAGGTGATTCAGCGCCACCAGTGTGGTGGCGGCATCCGAACTGCCCCCGCCTATGCCCGCACCGGCAGGCAACCGCTTGTGCAAACTGAGTTCCGCCCCCAGTCGGGTACCACTCACCTGCTGCAGTCGCATGGCCGCACGCACCATCAGGTCATCCGTCATGGCCACGCCCGGCGCGCCCCGTCGACGCACAATACGACCATCATCGCGGACCCGGATATCCAGCATGTCGCCCGCATCAATAAACTGGAACAGCGTTTGCAACTCATGATAGCCGTCATCACGCCGGCCCGTGATGTGCAGAAACAGGTTCAGCTTGGCCGGTGCGGGCCAGGCCACGCCTGCCGGCACGCCTGCCTCAGGCAGGACAATCTTGGGTTTCATCCAGGGTCCACTCATCGGCGACCAGCCGCACCCGGATACCCGGGCGTTCGGCATTCACATGTCGGGGCAACTGTTCACCGTTATAGTCACGATAGCTTCTGTAGCGGATAGTCCAGCCGGACTGTTCCAGCCGAGTCAGACGCCCGGCGTCGTCGAGTTCATAATCCGCCTCATGCTGCGGCTGAATGCCACCCAGAACCCAGTAACGCAAGCCTGTCACCGGGATGGAGGCGCCCAGTTCGCGTTCCAGCACATCCTCGGGCGAACTCAGATAAAAGCGCGTCTCGCCCTGATGCTCGATACGAAAGCGCCCCTCATCACCAGCCAAACGGAAAGCACCGGAACCGAACGGGCCACTCAGACGCATGCGAAAACGCTGATCATCCTGCTCCCAGCGCAAATTGGCGTTCCAGCCATCATCATCGGTGGCCAGCGCCATCCGCCCTTCGAGCTGCCAGCGATTCATGCACGCCAGGCGCGCCTGACGTGCCGTCCAGCGATCTTCCGGTGTCGGCTCCGGTTCGGTTTCCGGCGCCTCGGCCTGCGGCGCGGGCGTATCCGGCGGCGCGGGGTCCTCCGGCAGAACGGCACATCCGGCCAACCAGATCACAAGACCCGCCACCAGCACCAGGCCGGCGACGCGCACCAGTGCAGGTTCGCGCATAGACATAATGACTAGTCCTTCAACCGCTGTACGGTTTCTCTGAGAACATCGCTGTCAGGGAAGTATTCCATCGCCTGACGCCATATTTCACGCGCTTCCTCGCGGCGACCGATCACCCACAGGACTTCTCCAAGGTGGGCGGAGATCTCGGGATCATCAAGCATCTCATGGGCCCGACGCAGATACTGTTCGGCGGCCTCATAATCACCCAGGCGATACTTCACCCAGCCCATGCTGTCGATAATGGCCGGATTATCGGGTTGCTGCTCCAGTGCCCGGGCAATATACCCCAGCGCTTCCTCGTGTCTGGAGGTCCGGTCGGCAAGCGTATAACCCAGAGCATTAAGCGCCAGTGGATCATCCGGATCCTGCGCCAGTATACGACGCAAATCACGCTCAACGGCGGCCAGCCGGTCCAGTCGTTCCAGGCTCAGAGCCCGGCCATAAAGCAGAGTGCGATCATCGGGGAACTCGTCCAGGCCCTGATCATAAACCTCGACGGCGGCCTGGTAACGGCCCTGGTTATACAATAGCCGGCCCTCGACCTCGAACAGCGCCAGGCGCGCATCCGGTCGCGCCTGACGCATCTGGCGCAGCAGCTCACGGGCGGCATCAAGGTTGCCGGTTTCCCCCAGTGTTTCTGCCAGCAGAATACGCGCCGGCAACACATGCCGGCCTTCACGAACCTGGGAAAGCCAGCGCATCGCCGTGGCCTCATTGCCCTGCCCCGCTTCCAGGCTGCCCAGGTAATAGTAGGCCTCGTCAGCATGCGAGCCCAGCTGCAACAGGCGCATAAAATAATCATGCGCATCGTCATATCGTTCCTGGTCCAGCGCCAGCAGCCCCAGTATCCGGATCGCACCAGCATGGGAGGGATTGGCTTCAACCAACCGCTCCAGTTCGCGCCGGGCATCGTTTTCACGCCCCATTTCAAACAAAAGGCGCCCGTAGGCCAGACGCAGATCATCTTCACCGGGGTATTTCTTCAAACCCTGAGCCATGACCTCTTCAGCGGCTTCAGGCTGATCCCGTGCTACCAGCACCCGGGCCTGCAGCACCAGCGGATCCACCCATTCGGGGGCCAGCTGTCGGGCCTCGGCAACCGCCGTTTCAGCCAACACCAGCTGCCCACCGCCATAGGCGACCGCGGCACGCACATAATGCAATTCTGCAAGCTGTTCATAGTCCCCGCCGACCTGATCAAGCACGGCCAGCACCCGATCAGTCTCGACGTCCTCGACCAGCGAATCCCGCAAGGCGAGCAGACTCTCGCCCGCGCCCTCACCACTAAGTTCGAGTAATTCCCGTAATGCCTCAAGCGCCGCCACTTCATTGCCGGACCGCAACTCCAGCACCACCTGTACCTGACGCGCTTCCGTACGCGTCGGCGCCAATTCAACCCAATGCCGGGCGGCGGCCAGGGCCAGCGCATCATCTCCCAGAGTGAGCGCCACCTCGGTGACACGCTGGGCCACGCCAGGCTCACCGGTCAACTCAATCGCCCGACCGAAAGCGTCCAGCGCGCGTTCATAATTGCCGCGGCGAAGCGCCAGCTCACCCGACATGACCCAGCCCGAAGCTTCGCCGGGGCGGACTTCACGCGGTTGCTCGGGAACCACCTCCGGCGCCACTGCTTCCGGCTCGGGCTCGGGCGCCGGCCGAGGCTCGCGCTCAAACATGGCGCAACCGGTCAACATCACCAACCCGGTCAGAATGGAGTATCGAAAAAGTTTCAACGCCTGCCTCACTTGTTGTCCCGCGCCGGCGCCAGTGTACTGCGGCCTGCATTGGCCTGACCACCGCCACCTCTCACCAGGCACCGGCACACGCGCGGCTGCGGCCGCCACAGTGCTTGTAATCATGCCCCCTTTGACTCAGAATTTCGTGTTCCATTCACGGTTTACTGGCCCATGCCACTTCTCAGTGCCGGACTCAATCATACGACGGCCCCGGTCGAGACCCGGGAACGCCTGTCATTCGCACCTGCCCAGATCGCCACTGCCCTGCACAGCCTCGGCGAACTTGGCGGTGTGCATGAGCGCGTCATTGTCTCAACCTGCAACCGCACCGAAATCTATTGCCTTTGCGAATACCCCACCGCAAACGAAGTAATTGCCTGGTTCTGCAACTACCACCAGGTCCCCGAGGCCGAGTTGCGGCCCATGCTCTACGCCTATCAGGGGCAACGCGCAGTGGAACATCTGATGCGAGTCGCCGCCGGACTCGATTCCATGGTGGTGGGCGAAGCGCAGATTCTGGGACAGATCAAGCAGGCCTACCGCGAGGCCAGTGAAGCCAATGCCGCCGGCGGTGCATTGTCACGACTTTTCCAGCATACCTTTGCCACGGCCAAGCGCATACGTACCGAAACCCGCATCGGCGCCAACCCGGTCTCGGTGGCTTCCACCGCAGTCAATCTGGCCCATCAGTTTTTCGATGACTTCCCCGAACATACCGCCATGCTCATTGGTGCCGGTCAGACCATCGAGCTGGCCGCCCGCCATCTGCATGAACACGGCCTGGGGCGCATGATCATTGCCAACCGCACCCTGCACAATGCCCGCGAACTGGCGCGTCCCTTCAATGCCTATGCCATCACGCTGGACGAAATCCCCGCGCACCTGGCTGAAGCGGATATCGTGATCAGTTCCACCGCCAGCAATACCCCGATACTCAATCGCAGCACCCTGGCTGAAGCTGTGCGCAGTCGCCGCCACCGGCCGATGCTGGCGGTGGATATTGCCGTGCCCCGGGATATTGAAGCCAGCGCCGGTGACCTGGACGACGTCTACCTATACAGTATTGACGACCTGCAGCGGATCATCCACGACAATCTTGCACAACGGCGCGAGGCCGCCACCGTGGCCACGGACATAATTAGCCAGGAAGCCGGGCGTTTTGTGGCATGGCTTGAAGCAGCAGATGCAATTGACACTATTCGCCGCTTGCGGGGCCAGGCCGCGGCCTCGCGCCGTCAGGTCCTGGAGCGGGCACGCCGACGACTGGCCCGGGGCGAAGACCCGGAGGCCGTACTCGACTATCTCGCCCACACCCTGTCCAACAGGCTGCTACACCGCCCCAGCCGGCAGCTGCGCGAGGCCGGCTTGGCCCGGGACGAGAACACCATCCAGGCGGCGCGTCGGCTGTTCAGTATCGACGACGGAGACAATGAATCATCATGAAGCCTTCCCTGCACCAGCGTCTGCAGGAACTGCGTGAACGACACGAGGAACTCGGCCGCCTGCTGGCCGAGCCGGAGGTGCTGGGCAACCCGGATCGGTTACGCGAACTGTCACGCGAATATGCCCGGCTGGAACCGGTGGTGGAAAACTTCAACGCATACGAACAACTCCTTGCGCAACATCATGAAGCCGAAGTCATGCGTGAGGATGCCGACGCCGAGTTGCGCCAACTGGCCGCCGAAGAGCTGCTTAGCACCGATACGCGACTGCAAGCACTGGCCGCCGAACTGCGCCACCAACTGTTGCCACGTGATCCGCATGATGACAATAACGTGTTTCTGGAGATTCGCGCCGGCACCGGCGGCGACGAAGCCGCCCTGTTTGCCGGCGACCTGTTTCGCATGTACAGCCGGTATGCCGAAACACGCGGCTGGCGGGTCGAAATTCTCAGCGAGAGCCCGGGTGAACAGGGTGGCTACCGTGAAATCATCAGCCGCGTGAGTGGTGAATCCGTGTACGCCAGCCTCAAATTCGAGTCCGGCGCTCACCGGGTACAACGGGTCCCGCAAACCGAGTCACAGGGTCGCATACATACTTCCGCCTGCACCGTGGCGGTGTTGCCGGAAATCGAGCAGGAAAAAGCCGCCGATATCAACCCGTCGGAACTACGCATCGACACTTACCGCGCTTCAGGTGCCGGCGGACAGCACGTCAACAAGACCGATTCAGCCGTGCGTATCACTCACCTGCCCAGCGGCATCGTGGTCGAATGTCAGGATGAGCGTTCACAACATAAAAACCGCGCACGGGCAATGTCACTGCTTCAGGCCCGGTTGGTGAACCAGGCCCGGGAATCCGCCGAACGTGAACAGGCCGACACCCGTCGCAGCCTGGTCGGCAGCGGCGATCGCTCCGAACGTATCCGCACCTACAATTTTCCCCAGGGCCGGGTCACGGATCACCGTATTAACCTGACCCTGCACCGGCTTGAGGATATACTACAAGGCGATCTCGAGCTCTTGCTCGAGACCCTGGTGCACGAGTATCAGAGCGACCAGTTGGCCGAACTTGGCGTCTGAACGTCGGGGATTAGAACATGGCCGACTCTGTTGATATCGCCCGATTGCTGCGCTGGGCCACCAGCCAGCTTGAAGCGGTCAGCCTGTCCCCCCGCATTGATGCCGAAATCCTCCTCGCCACGGTGCTTGATACCGGCCGCAGTCACCTGCGCGCGTGGCCGGAGAAAATCCCCGACGCCCTGGAGCAACGTGAATTCGAAATCCTGGTGCAACGCCGGGCCAGTGGCACGCCGGTGGCCTATTTGACGGGTGAAAAGGAATTCTGGTCACTGTCACTGCAGGTCACACCGGCCACACTGGTGCCACGGCCGGAAACCGAAAAACTGGTGGAAACCGCACTGGCGTTATTGACGGCCGAAGCACCGCTGCGTCTTGCCGACCTCGGGACCGGTTGTGGCGCCATCGCCCTGGCACTGGCCAGTGAACGGCCACACTGGCAGATCATTGCCACTGACCAGGATACGGCGGCCCTGCGCGTTGCCCGCAACAATGCAGCGCGACTGTCTGTGACGCATATCGACTTCAGACAGGGGCACTGGCTGGAACCCCTGGCAGGAGTGGAAGAACTGGATGCCATTGTCAGCAATCCGCCCTACGTGACCGAGGATGATCCGCATCTGCCAGCGCTGGCCGGGGAACCCCGACAGGCGCTGGTGGCCGGCGAGGACGGACTGGATGACATCCGCCGGATTATCAGTCAGGGTTACGGACACTTGCGCCCGCAGGGTTGGCTGCTGCTTGAGCATGGCGCGGACCAGGGTGCAGCGGTACGCGCGCTGATGGAATCCTGCGACTACCGGGATGTCCACACCGTCAGGGATGATGCCGGACTCGACCGCCTGAGCGCTGGCCGCAAGAGCGCAACACAGGTATAACGCATGAACAACACCGGACTGCAAAAAACCCAGCTTATTCGTTACAGCCGCCAGATCATGCTGGATGAACTGGGGGTGGAAGGCCAGCGCTGTCTGCTGAACTCACATGTGCTGATTATCGGCGGCGGCGGACTGGGTTCGGCCAGCGCCATGTGTCTGGCGGCGCTGGGAGTCGGGCACATCAGCCTGGCCGACGCCGACGTGGTTGAAGCCTCCAACCTGCATCGTCAGCTCCTGCACGGCACCAACGACATTGACCGGCCCAAGGTGGTCTCGGCCGCCGACAGCCTGAGCCAGCTTAATCCTGAATTGCAATTCACCCCGATACAAAAGCGCGTCGGGCCTGACGATCTTGACGAGCTGGTCAAAGCCGCCGATGTGGTCATCGACGGTTGCGACAACTTTGAAACCCGCTTTGCCGTCAACATGGCCTGTCTGCGCCAGTGCCGACCACTGGTCTCGGGGGCAGCCATCCGTTTTCAGGGGCAGCTGGCGGTTTTTCGGGCCGACCGGGATGACAGCCCCTGCTACCGCTGCCTTTATCCAGAAGCCGATGATGCGGCCGAAACCTGCGCGGTCGCCGGGGTATTACCCCCGGTGGTAGGCGTCATCGGCAACCTGCAAGCCCTGGAAACAGTCAAGATCATCACCGGTCTGGGTGAAGACAGCAGCGGCAGGCTGCAACTGTTTGACGCGCTCACCGGCAACTGGCGCAGCCTGGCCCTGCACCGCGACCCGCAATGCCCGGCCTGCGGCGCCTGAAATCCATCATGTGTGTTGCCACCCTGCCCCGGACGATCCTTGAGCAATTGTTGCAGACAGCCCGGGACCAACCTGAAAAGGAAGTTTGCGGCCTGATCAGCGCCCGCGACGGCACCGTGATGCGCTGTTACCCTGTTCCCAATATTCATGCCCGGCCGCAGCGTGCCTTCGAGATGGCACCGCACAGGTTGATCGATGCTTTTCGTGATATGCGGGAGCGCAGGGAGCAACTGTGGGGCATTTACCATTCCCACCCGGGCGGGCCGACAACACCCTCGGCCCGGGACCTGGACGAATGCGGCTACCCGGAGGCCCTGCAGCTCATCATCACCCTGCATGACGATCAACCCGTCCATGCCTGGCGCTTCCACAAGGGAAAAGCCACTCCCGTCAGCCTGGAGGTTGTTGGATCACATGGCCTGTAAGCGTTGACACAAACGCTGCAACTCACGCACGGCGACAGTCAGACCTTCCATATCCAGTGCCCCGCTGACCTGCAATTCACTCAACAGGGCAGCAAAGGGGGCCAGCACATCAGCATGGCGCTCACGCCAGCGAAGCACCTGTGCGGCCGGCGAATCGCTATCCGCCCCCATGTCATCCAGTACGCATGCGATGAGACTGGCGCAGCCGGCATAGAGATCATCGCGCAGACCGCCGCGCGCACGGGCCGCCCAGTGGCCATCTACCTCAATGCGATCCGCCTCCAGTAATAACTGATCGAGTCCCAGTTCAGTGACCAGGACCTCACGCACCATCGCGACCTGCACCGGCGAGAGGTCACGTGCATCCGCCAGGCGCACCACCTCTACCGCCGGGGTCAACCACTCCAGCGCCAACACCTGGCGCGCCAGGGCCTCGGGCACACCGGCTCCGCTCAGGCTCGCCAGCCGGTCGACATCCACCCGCTCACCGTAGCGGTCAACCAGCATGGCTATCTGCGGCCCATAGTGCGCCACACTGGCGGCAATATCCTGCGTCGCCTCCGGGATGGCGGCAAAACGACGGGTGACCTGCTCAAGCAACTGACGCCCGGGTTCAAACAAGGTCAACCAGGTCGCCGCCGGCACATGGTGATCCAGCGCCTCGATTTGCCGCCACAACTCGCGCAATCCCAGCGCTTCCCTGGCAGCCAGCCAGGCCCGCGCTACCGTCGCCATCGGTACGGCCAGCTCTTCGCTCAGGCGGCGGGCAAAGCCCGCGCCCATGCGATTGAGCATGCTGTTGATCACCACATTCACAATAATCTCGCGACGTAGCCGATGCCCGGTCATAAACGTACTGAACTGCGCCCCCAGGGCCCGGGGGAAATAATCACACAGCGGTTGCCAGGCTGCCCGGTCGTCGGCGAGATCAGAATCCAGCAGCGTGTCGTAGGCATCGATTTTGGCCCAGGCGAGTAACACAGCCAGTTCCGGCCGGGTCAGCGAGGCATTGCGTGTCTGCAGAGCAGCAATCTGTTGTTCATCAGGCAATCCCTCCACCTCGCGCGAGAAATCCGACACCGTTTCCAGTCGCCGCATCAACCAGGCGTGCACCGGCAAGCGGGCCTGCACACCCCGCTGCATCAGACTCAGCGCCAGACTTTGCTGGTAGTTGTCCTCCAGCACCAGTGCGGCAACCTCTTCCGTCATGGTGCCAAGCAAACGGTCACGCCGGGCATAATCCAGAGCATCGGCTTCCATCACCGCCTTGAACAGGATCTTGATATTGACCTCGCGGTCAGAGCAGCCCACCCCGGCCGAATTATCAATGGCATCGGTGTTGATATACCCCCCTGCGGCGGCATAACTGATACGCGCCTGCTGGGTCAGTCCCAGATTGCCGCCTTCCCCCACCACCTTGCAGCGCAGTACCTGGGCATCCACGCGCACACCATCATTGACGCGGTCTCCCACTTCGGCGTGAGTTTCCTCGGCGTCCTTGACATAGGTCCCGATCCCGCCATTCCAGAGCAGATCCACGGGTGCCGCGAGGATGGCCCGGATCAGGGCCTGCGGCTCGGCCGGACCGGGTTCAATAGCCAGTGTCCGGGCCATTTGCGATGTCACTTCAATACGTTTGGCATCCCGGCGGAATACCCCGCCGCCGTCTGAAATCAGGGCTGTGTCATAGTCCGACCAGCTGCTGCCGGGCGTTTCGAAAAGCCGCTTGCGCTCGGCAAAAGCGCGCTCGCAGTCCGGCGCCGGATCGATGAAGACATGCCGGTGATTAAAGGCCGCCACCAGACGGATATGCGGCGACAACAACATGCCATTGCCAAATACGTCGCCGGACATGTCGCCTATACCGGCAACCGTGAAGGGTTCGCGCTGTATATCCCGACCCAGCTCCCGGAAATGGCGCTTGACACATTCCCAGGCGCCGCGGGCGGTAATCCCCATGGCCTTGTGGTCGTAGCCGCTGGAACCGCCCGAAGCAAAAGCATCGTCCAGCCAGAAACCACGCGCACGGGCGATTGCATTGGCGATATCTGAAAAACTCGCGGTGCCCTTGTCGGCGGCGACCACCAGGTAGGGGTCATCATCGTCATAGCGAACCAGTGCCTCCGGGGGGACACAGCGACCCTCGACGTAGTTATCCGTCAACGTGAGCAGGGCCTCAATGAACAGGCGATAGCAGCGAACCCCCTCCGCCTGCATCTGCTCACGATCCCCTGTCACAGGCGGCTGCTTGACCACGAAGCCACCCTTGGCGCCCACCGGCACAATAATTGCGTTCTTGACCATTTGCGCCTTGACCAGCCCCAGCACCTCGGTGCGGAAATCCTCGCGTCGGTCGGACCAGCGAATGCCGCCCCGGGCCACCTTGCCGCCTCTCAGATGCACCCCTTCAAATCGCGGCGAATAGACAAAGATTTCATACCGGGGGCGCGGCAGGGGCATGTTTTCAATACGCGACGGATCCAGCTTGAAGGCGATTACCGGCGGATTGGCCTGGTCATGGCCGGGCAGATAAAAACTGGTGCGCAGGGTGGCACGAACCAGGCTGTGATATTCCCGCAGGATACGATCATGATCGAGGCTCTCAACCGCTTCCAGCATTTCTCCAACCCTGGCGGCGGCCGCTTCAGCCTGGCCCGGACTCACTTGCCCCGAGTCGGGCGCAAAGGCCTGGTCAAAATGCTGCACCAGCAGTCGCGTCACCTCCGGGCACGCCAACAGCGCCTCCTCCCGGTAACTTTGACTGAAGCTGCCGCCAAGCTGTTGCAAATAACGGGTCCAGGCCCGGACCAATTCAACCTCGCGCCATGCCAGACCCGCCGTCAGCACCAGGCGATTGAGGCCGTCATTCTCAGCTTCTCCGGACCACACACGTGCAAACACACGACAAAAATCCGCGGCGATGGCATCCACCTCCGGAGTGGGCCCGGCCGGCATCTCCAGCACGAAATCATGCACACTGACGCGGTGACCGGCCAGCCTGCCAAAATCAAGTTCATAGGGCCGTTCCGTGAGCACCCGGGTGCCCAGGTTTTCGAGTACCGGCAATACCGCCGACAGCACCGCAACCTCACCCCGGCAGAGCATGCGAAATCGCAGTCGCCGCTGTTGGCCATCACTGTCACGCTCAAGCTTGAGCTCCAGCCCCCCTTGCCCGTTCAGCCGACGGCTGGCGGCGATATCATCAACGGCTGTGCGGGCGGAAAAGGCATCGGTATAGGCCACGGGGAATGCGCCCTGACACTGCCGCCAAAGCCTCAGCCCCTGACGTTCGCCATGGGATTCAACCAGGGCATCACGCAGGTCGTCCTCCCAGCTGCGCACCGCCCGGGCCAGTTCAGCCTCAATACGCCCGACATCCGGCTCCACGCGATCAACCTGCCCACCGCGCACAATCACATGAATACGGGCCAGCAAGGGCTCCGCCAGATTGACATCGGAGTCCAGCGACTCACCCCCGAGACGCTGGCGCAGAATACGTTCCAGTCGCAGCCGCACCGGCCGCTCAAAGCGTTCCCGGGGGAGATACACCAGACAGGACCAGAATCGCCGATAGGGATCCCGGCGCAAAAACAGCCGGGTGCGAGGGCGTTCCTGCAGTAAATAAATGGCGTTGGCTGTATGAAAAAGTTCGTCCTCGCTGGCCTGCACCAGTTCATCACGCGGCAAGGTTTCGAGAATATGTTGCAGGGATTTACCCGCGTGACTGTCCGAGCTGAGCCCACTGCGCGCCATAATCACGTCCAGCTTGCGGCGCAGCAACGGCACCTCAAACGGCCGCCGCATTACAGCCGCCGAGGTGTATAGCCCCACAACGCAGGTTTCCCGCTGCACCCGGCCCCGGCGGTCGTAATGGCGCACGCCGATATAGTCCATCGGGGTGGCCCGATGGACTGTTGCCATGGTCGTGGTCTTGGTGAGAATCAGACCGGAGCCCGGGCCTTCGTCACCGGCGTCAAGCTCTGAGGGCAGCAGCGCCAGCTCATGCGGGGATGCGCCGTCCAGCATTCGCCGCAACACCCCCAATCTGGAATCCGGCTCGGGGCGCAGGACATCATGACCGTCCTGATTCACCCGTACATAGTCGACCATACCGAGGAAGGTGAAATGGTCGTCCGCCAGCCAACGCAGAAATTCGGCATGTTCGCGCAGTTCCTCGCGCCGGTTTCCCCGACGCCCCCCCAGCTCCCGTGCCATTGCCAACGCCCGCTCGCGCATGACGGGCCAGTCATCCACTGCCAGCCGAACATCGGTAAAAACCCGGCGCAGGGTCTCTTCAATATATTGGCAGCGGGCACTGTCAGTCTCGCGGGCAATTTCAACCCGGATCAGCGACTCGGCACGGGCATGGGGGCCACCCACTGTTTCCAGTACGCCGGTCTCATCGCGCTGCAGGGGAATAATCGGATGCAGGGTAAAGCGTGCCGGACTACCCAGACGCGCCAGAGCCATCAGGCAGGAGTCAAACAAAAACGGCATATCGTCATTGACGATTTCCACCACCGTGACCCGGCGCGCGGTGGCGCCCCGATGATGGGGGTTGCTGATCCGCACCAGCACTTCACCCGGCTGGCGGCACATAGCCAGACGCAGATGTCGCACCGCCATATTGACCAGCTGCGTGGGCGTCAGCGCACTGACATCCTCGGCAACCAGGGATTCAAAGTAGGCTCGCGCGAATATTGCTCTGGAGCGCGCATCCAGCGGCAAATTACGCCGATCGCGCAGCAGCCGTTCCAGGTTATCCAGTAATGCTTCCGGGGGAGTCTGCATAAAAAGCGTTGTGTCCTGGCAGTTATCGTGTGTCGACACCAGTATGGTCGCACACGGTCACTGCCGACAACGTAGACACGCCCCGTCAGGAACAGCTACACCGCCACAGGCCGTCTTTGTGCCACGGCATCAGGCTGTGTCTCGGGCGCTGCGGCCTGAAATGAAGCCAGCGTCATGCAGTTGCCATAAACTCCGCGCAGCACAGGGAAGCCCGAGAGGTCATAACCTCGCAACGTGGCATCATGAACTTGCGGCACCATGCACACATCCGCCAGCGTCGGCTGGTCACCAAAACAGAAACCATCGGCTTCCCCGCTTCTGCTGAGCAGGGTTTCGGCCGCTTCCAGCCCCTCCATGGTCCAGTGCTCGTACCAGGCATCCAGCGCTGCCTCATCACACCCCATCGTCTCCTGCAGATAATCAAAGACGCGCAGATTGGTCAGCGGCTGCATATCGGCGGCGAACAACTGCGCCAGTGAACGCACCCGGGCCCGGGCCAGCGGCGCCTCCGGCAACAATGGTCGTACCCGTATGCGCTCATCCAGATATTCAATGATCGCCAGCGACTGGGTAATCACCACACCCTCATCGACAAGCACGGGCGCCAGCCCCTGGGGATTGAGTTCACGAAAGCGGGGGTGGTTTTGTTCTTCTCGCTGGGTGGACAGATCCACAAAACGGGACTCGTAGGCCACACCCTTGAGGTTGAGGGCAATACGCACGCGCTGCGCAGCCACGCTGCGGTGGTAGGTATAAAGTTCCATGACC
Organism: Thiotrichales bacterium; assembly: GCA_003567955.1. Taxonomy (GTDB): domain Bacteria; phylum Pseudomonadota; class Gammaproteobacteria; order UBA5335; family SLRW01; genus SLRW01. The sequence goes on along the minus strand of PWYF01000193.1, from coordinate 516 downwards.
GATCTCCCTTGTCGGTGGATGCCCATTTGCCGGGTCATCAGAACGCTGTCGCTGGCACCGGGGGTAATCCGGCCGCGACGACGTTCTCGGCAAACGCGCCAGGTCATTTTCAAGATCGGTGACAGCCCGCCAGGCTATCCGGCCGTGGCTGCCATTTGATACCGGCTACGACAATCCGCCGCTCACCGGCACCACCCCGTGAAATCCATCCGGATAATTCTTGCCCGGATGGATTCGCGGGCCGGCCAGTATACCCCGAATCGTTTTGAACAACAGCCACCGCCCGTGCGCATTGACATGCGGAGGCCCGACTTGGATAATCTCCGGCCTGATCAAGGCGCCGGTAGCTCAGTTGGATAGAGCATTCGGCTACGAACCGAAAGGTCGGGGGTTCGAATCCTCCCCGGCGCGCCACACAGATAAAAAGCCGACTCCAAAGGGGTCGGCTTTTTTATGGCTTAATCGAAACCACGGATTCGAACCCCCGACGTATCAATTAATCCGGGTTCGACGGCT
>PWYF01000132.1 GCA_003567955.1 Thiotrichales bacterium | reverse complement strand
GCCCTGTTCGGCATTCTGGTCGATGAGGGGGTGATCGAGAGCATTGATGACCCGGTTACCCGCTACGCCCCGGAACTGGCGGACAGCGCCTATGACGGCGTGACCATCCGCAATGCCCTGCATATGGGCAGCGGCATTCGCTTTAATGAGGATTACTTCGATTTTCACTCCGACATCAATCGCATGGGGCAGGCCCTGGCGCTGGGCGGCACGCTGGATGGTTTTACCCTGCGGCGCAAGGAGCGTGAATTCGAGCCCGGAGAGCGCTTCCAGTATGTGTCCATTGATACCCATGTGATCGGCATGGTGATCCGTGGCGCCACCGGCCGCAGTGTGCTGGAACTGATGGGTGAGCGGGTGCTCACCCCGATGGGGGTGGAGTCCGAACCCTATTACATTACCGATGGCGCCGGCGTGGCTTTCGTGCTCGGCGGGCTGAACATGATGACGCGGGATTACGCCCGCTTTGGCCAGATGTTCCTGCAGGATGGCTACTTCAATGGTCGCCGGATTGTGCCGGCGGACTGGGTGGCTGAATCTACTGTGCCCAGTTCGCCCACGGCCGGGGGCGCAATCCAGTATGGTTACCAGTGGTGGATACCGGCCGATGCCAGCGAAGGCGAGTTTCTGGCGCGGGGAGTCTATGGCCAGTTTATCTATATCAATCGCCCCGCCGGGGTCGTGGTGGCCGCTAACTCGGCCGACCCCGACTTCCGTGAGCCGGGGGCTTTTGAGCAGAATCTGGCCATGTTCCGTGCCCTTGCCGAAGCGCTGGGGCGGGATGAATAGATCAGCGTTCCCCTGAAGTGATCATCCCGTGTCCAGCAGGTGGCCTCGGCCATTGGTCTCGAACGCCTGGCGCAGTAGTGCGTATTCATCCGCCGTTAGCCGACGGTAGCGCTGATCGCCGCGCTGGCGGAACCAGATTTGCATGTCGGGATGCGCGTCCAGGTTGAAATGCTGCTGCTTGATGTGACGCACCAGCACCTTGTGGGTGGGTGACAGCGGCAGCTCATTCACGATGCGGATGAAATCCGGCATCCATTTGGGGTCCATGCCTTCGCTTTCCTGCTGCTGCATGAAACGTGCGAAAGCCTTCTCGGGATCGAAGCTTGCCCCTCCACGCAGCTTCAGCGCCACGGCCACGCGTTCGTCGGCGACCGGGTCGGGCACGCCATAGGCCGCGGCCAGCTCTACCCCGGGGTGTTGCTGCGCAAAATGGGCCACGGTCTCGGCCGAGAAATTCTCGCCATCCTTGCGAATCCAGTCATCGGTACGGCCGCCAAAATACAGGTAGGGCTTGCCCTTGATCACGCGGATATGGCCCAGATCCCCCGAGCGGTACAAACCGCCCCGGTACTTGCGCTCGGTGGTGGTCGGGTCGCCGTAATAGCCGTCAAACAGCAAGTTGTCGCGCGGGACCCGGGCGCAGATTTCGCCCACGGCCTGCTCGTAATTGAGGACCCGGCCCCGAGCGTCGACTTCCGCCGGCGGGCATTGCTCGTCATTTTCATCCAGGATCAGCACCTTTGAGGGCGCTTTGCCCACACTGTCGGGCGGGTCGCCGGGCATCAGGATGGTACTGATGACGGCCTCGGTGGAGCCGTATACCTCGTAGATGTGTTCCATGCCCAGATAGCGGATGAGTTTCTGGCGATCCACCGCGCTGGCGCCGTTGCCAATGGCCATGCGGAAGTGGTTATCCGGGTGCGTGGCGAGGGTGGATTCAATGCTTTCAGCGTCCGGGTATTTGTCCTCCAGGGCCTTGAGGATGTAGTGCAGGGGCTGGCCCACGTAGTTCATATAGGTCACGCCATGGCGCAGAATATCGCCCTCGAAGCCGCTGGCGCTGAAGCGCGGCGTCAGCACGAAACTGCCGCCGGCGGCCAGCATCGGCATGATGCCCAGCAACCAGGCATTGGAATGAAACAGGGGCATACAGACATAGCCCCGGTCACGGCGGCGCGTGCCGACGCGAACACGCATCAGGATGCCGGCGGCCAGCAGCTTGAGATGGGAGCAGGGAATGGCCTTGGGCACCCCGGTGGTGCCGGAGGTGTAGATCACCAGCATCGGGTCGCCCCCGTGAACCCGGCGGCGCTGGCCTGGTTCGCCGGGTTGTTGGAGTGCCTCGTCAAGCCGCTGCATGCCGGCCGGAGGGTTGTCACCGTGCACCAGGATCTGGTCGCGGCCGGGAACGCCGGGCTGGTCGATAATCTGCTCGATGAATTCGAGTTTGTTGTCATCGGCCAGCAGCAGGCGAATCTCCCCGCGTGCCAGCACGGCGGCCAGGGTGTCGCCCCGGAAGCCGGTATTGAGACCGAACACAAGATCGCCCTCGAGCGCGGCACCGAAGGCGGCAAACAAAAACGCCGGGCTGTTATCAAGATACAGCCCGATGTGCAGGGGCGCGCCGGGGGCGAGCGTACCGGCGTCAACAGCGGCCTGGCGGCGTGCCCGGAACAGCCGGGCATAGCGTTTGGCCTCGAGGTAGACCTCGGCATAGCTCCAGCTGCGATCCTGCCACAGCAGGAAGGGTTGGTGGCGACTCTGGCCCCGGCGCGCGCGCCAGCTCAGCAGGCGTCCGGTATGCAGGCCGCCGAGCAGGCGGCGCACCAGTGCGGCGGCATTCATAAACAATTTCCTCCCTGGCGGCATGATCGGGTACAGGTTCCGGTTTCTGCGGCCAGCGCGCCTTGATGTCAGTCAATAAAAACAGACAAGTGAGCATATTGCCAGACCGCGTTGGCGTTCCCCGCGCTGCTTGTCGACTGCTATGCTTGGCATCATGCGTGTACACAAACTTCCTTCCCAGCTGATTAACCAGATTGCCGCCGGCGAGGTGGTGGAGCGACCGGCCTCGGTGGTCAAGGAGCTGGTGGAAAACAGCCTGGATGCCAACGCCGGTCATATCGAGGTGGATATTGATGCCGGCGGGCTGCGCCTGATCCGGGTGCGCGATGACGGCGACGGCATGTCATTGGAAGATCTGGTGCTGGCGGTGGATCGCCACGCCACCAGCAAGATCGCCACGCTGGCTGATCTTGAAGGGGTACAGAGCCTGGGTTTTCGCGGTGAGGCCCTGCCCAGTATCGCCTCGGTCAGTCGGCTTGCGTTGACCTCGCGGGCGGCGGATCAGGAGCGCGCCTGGCGCATCGAGTGTGACGGCAACGGCGATTTCACCGAGCCCGCGCCGGCCCCGCATCCTCCCGGCACTACGCTGGAAGTGCGGGATCTGTTCTTCAATACCCCGGCCCGGCGCAAGTTCATGCGCACCGAGAAAACCGAATTCGGCCACGTGGAGAAGGTGTTGCGCCAGATGGCGCTGGCTGCCCCGGACACCGGCTTTGTGTTGCGCCACAACGGGCGCGCGGTGTGGCAGTCGCCCGCCGGCCAGGAGAGCCAGCGCCTGGAACGTCTGCTGGGGCCGGAGTTTGCCACCCACAGCCTGGCGCTGGAGGACGCCGCGGCGGGACTGACCCTGCGTGGCTGGATTGCCTTGCCTACTTTTTCGCGCGCCCAGGCCGATATGCAGTATTTTTTCGTCAACGGTCGGCTGGTGCGGGATCGCGTGGTGGCCCATGCCGTGCGTCAGGGCTATGCCGACGTGCTCTATCATGGTCGGCATCCGGCCTATGTGCTGCACCTGGCGATTGATCCGGCGCGGGTGGATGTAAATGTGCACCCGGCCAAACACGAGGTGCGCTTTCGTGACAGCCAGCTCGTGCACCAGTTTATCTCGCGCAGTCTGGGCGAGGCCCTGTCGGAGGTGCGCCCGGGGGAGGCACCGGCGACCCGGGTGGCGCTGGAAGCCGACCGCTCCCGGCCGGTGCCTGGTGCCGGCAGTCAGGCCCGCATGGGGCTGGCCACACCGGCCGGTGGCGGCGAGGCTTATCAGGCGGCCTGGACTGAATATGCCCGCCCCGGCCCGGCGACGGCCGAGCCCGTGGCCGAAGGATCGCCCGTGGCCGCGGTGGCGCCCGCGGCGGGTGAGACTGATGAAGACGGTGCGCCGCCGCTGGGCTTTGCCATCGCCCAGCTTCACGGGGTTTATGTGCTGGCTGAAAACGCGCAGGGGCTGGTGCTGGTGGATATGCACGCTGCCCATGAGCGCATCACCTATGAGCGCCTGAAGCAGGCCATTGCCGGCGAGGGGGTGCGCAGTCAGCCCCTGCTGGTGCCGGAGTCACTGGCGGTGAGCCAGGGCGAGGCCGATGCCGCCGAGACGCATCAGGACACGTTCGTGCAACTGGGCTTTGAGCTCGACCGCACCGGGCCCGAGAGCCTGCTGATTCGCGCCGTGCCGGCGATGCTGGCGCAGGCCGAGGCCGGCGCGCTGGTGCGCGATGTGCTGGCCGATCTGGTGGTCCACGGCCGCAGTGCGCGGCTGGAGGAAGCGCTGAACGAGCTTCTTTCGACCATGGCCTGTCATGGCTCGGTGCGCGCCGGCAGGCAACTCACGCTGCCGGAGATGAATGCGCTGCTGCGGGATATGGAGCGCACCGAGCGCAGCGGCCAGTGCAATCACGGCCGTCCGACCTGGGTGCAACTGGATCTGGCGGAACTGGACAGGATGTTTCTGCGTGGCCGTTGAGCAGGTGCCGGTGGCCTCCGAAGTGCCGCCGGCCGTGTGTTTGATGGGCCCCACGGCTTCGGGCAAGACCGCGCTGGCGGTGGCGCTGGCCCGTCGCTACCCCTTCGAGATCATCAGTGTGGATTCAGCCCAGGTCTACCGGGGGCTGGATATTGGCACAGCCAAGCCTTCACCTGAACTCCGGCGTGAAGTGCCTCATCATCTGGTGGATATTGTCGAGCCCACCGAAGCTTACTCTGCCGCCCGCTTTCGCCAGGATGCGCTGGCCGCCATGCGTGAAATTACTCGCGCCGGCAAAATTCCGCTGCTGGCCGGCGGTACCATGCTGTATTTCCGTGCGCTGCTTCAGGGGTTGTCGGAGCTGCCGGCGGCCAGCCCCGAAATTCGCCAGCGTCTGGATGCGCAGGCGCGGGAGGCGGGTTGGCCGGCGTTGCACCGGCGCCTGAGTGAGGTGGATCCGGCCGCCGCCGGGCGTATTCATCCGCATGACAGCCAGCGTATACAGCGCGCGCTGGAGGTGTGGGAGCTGACCGGGCAGCCGATGACGGAACTTTATGCCAGCGCGGCTGACTTACCTCTGGAGTATCGGGTGATCCGCCTGGCGGTGGCGCCGGCGGAGCGGGCCGAATTGCATCGCAGGATTGGTGAGCGTTTCCACGCCATGATGGCGGACGGTTTCGAACATGAAGTGGCGGCGCTGATGAGCCGACCCGGCATGGCGACTTCGCTGCCGGCTATGCGGGCCGTCGGTTACCGCCAGCTGGCCGAGTATCTGGCAGGGCAGCGCGGGCGCGAGGAGGCAATTGAGCGCGGTATTATCGCCACCCGCCAATTGGCCAAGCGCCAGTTGACATGGTTGCGCCGCGAATCCGGTCTGTATTGGCTGGACAGCGATGATCAAGCGCTGTTTTCTCGCACGGTCAGTTACTTGCAGGGGGCGGGGGTCTCGCTTTGACCCGGGTACCCTGTGTTATTATGCACACGGACACGAAGCTGTGATCCGGTGCGGGTCACGATAACCACACGCGGGCCGGGAGGTCTGCATAACAAGAAGATGCTGGAGTATTCCATGGCCAAGGGTCAGTCTTTACAGGAACCGTTTCTCAATGCCCTTCGCAAGGAAAAGGTGCCGGTTTCCATCTACCTGGTGAACGGCATCAAATTGCAGGGCCAGATTGATTCATTTGACCAGTTCGTGGTCTTGCTGAAGAACAATGTCAGCCAGATGGTCTACAAACACGCCATTTCCACGGTCGTGCCTGCGCGTGCCGTGCGTTTTGGTCACGAGGCGGAGGACGAATCGCCTGAAATCGGTAATATCTGAATGTCCGGCCGGCCGTCGGGGCGCTCATGTTTGAGCGCCCCGAGATCGGTAACCGTGCGGTGCTGGTTGCCATGGATATGGGCGACGGCACCGGCACGGGTGAAGAGGAATTTCGCGAGCTGGCCATATCGGCCGGCGCCGAGGTGGTTGAGGTTGTCACCGGCCGTCGGCGCCGCCCCGATCCCCGTTATTTCTTCGGTGCCGGCAAGGCCGGCGAGCTGGCCGAGCTGGTCAGCGCGCAGCAGGCCGATCTGGTACTGATCAACCATCCGCTTTCCCCCAGCCAGGAACGCAATCTCGAGCGCCTGCTCCAGTGCCGGGTGCTGGATCGTACCGGCCTGATTCTGGATATTTTCTCCCGCCGTGCGCGTTCCTTCGAGGGCAAGCTGCAGGTAGAGCTGGCCCAGATGCGGCATTTGTCCACGCGCCTGGTGCGGGGCTGGTCTCATCTGGAACGCCAGAAGGGCGGGATTGGCCTGCGCGGCCCGGGTGAAACCCAGCTGGAAACCGACCGGCGACTGGTTGGTCAACGCATCCAGCGGCTGACCCGGCGCCTGGAACGTGTTTCCCGCCAGCGGGAGCAGGGCCGGCGCGCCCGGCGGCGGGCCGAGGTGCCGGCGGTGTCGGTGGTGGGCTATACCAATGCCGGCAAGTCCACCCTGTTTAATGCCCTCACTGAATCTTCCGCCTACGCTGCCGACAAGCTGTTTGCCACGCTGGATCCCACCCTGCGCCGTTTGCCGCTGGAAGGCGGCGAGCACGCGGTGCTGGCCGACACGGTGGGCTTTATCAGCCGGTTGCCGCACGAGCTGGTTGCCGCCTTCCGCGCCACCCTGGAAGAAACCCTGGAGGCGGATTTGCTGCTGCATGTGATTGACAGCAGTGACCCGGAACATGACGAACGCGAGGCCGAGGTGGACGCCGTGCTGGCGGATATTGGCGCCAGTGATATTCCCTGCCTGCGGGTCTACAACAAGATTGACGCTTCAGGTCTGGTGCCCGGCGTGTGTCGCGATGCCCGCGGGCGCATTGAGCGGGTGCAGGTGTCGGCGTTGACGGGCGAGGGGCTGGAAAGCCTGCGCCAGGTGATTTCGGAACAACTGGTGGATGTGCTGGTGCATGAACAGGTGCGGGTACCCATGGACCAGGGGCGGACCCGGGCCGAACTTTTCGAGATGGGCGCCGTGCATGGTGAATCCGTCGACGAGGAAGGCTGGTTGCTGGATGTGACCCTGCCACGCGGGACCCTGAACGCCTATTACCAGCGCCGTTGTCTGCGACCGCTGCCCCCGGAGGTCAGGGTTGCAGGCGTCGGCGGGGGTCAATAGAATCGCCAGCGTTAAGGAAACGCTGATTAATTCGTCGCGCCTCAGGCTTTGCCAGCAGGCCAGGATCAAGGCGCGACTTTGAAAGCGTATCGTGAATACGGTGAAAAGGTGCAACGCAGAGGCTGGCCTGCTGGCAAAGCCCCGAAGGGCGGGCCCTGCGGCGCCCATCTGCGGCGTTGCCGTGCTTGCAAAGGCAACCAGCCTTCGGCTGCGCACGGCGCCTTGCATATGGACGCCGCAGGACCCGCTGAGACGCGACGAATTAATCAGCGTTTCCTTAACGCAGCGGTGGCGACACACCGCTGGTGTGTGGTTCTGGCATATCAGCCAGCGGCTGTACATGCGATAATGCGTTTCAGATACCTGTATCAGACAGGATTCGGCCCGGGTGTTACCCGGGCTTCAGTGGAGATAAGCAATGGCATGGAATGAACCCGGCGGACAGGATCCGTGGGGCCGCAAGCGGGATTCCAATAACCAGGGGCCGCCTGACCTGGACGAGGTGCTGCGTAACTTCCAGAACCGGCTCAAGGGCCTGTTTGGCGGGGGTGGCGCCGGCTCCGGTTCGGGTGGGGGCGCCGTCGGCGGCCCGGCCAGCCCGCTGGGCATCGCCCTGCTGATTGGCCTGTTGCTGGTGGTGTGGCTGCTTTCCGGTTTCTATATCGTGGACCCGGCTGAACGCGGTGTGGTGCTGCGCTTTGGCCAGTTTGAGCGTATTACCACCGAAGGCCCGCGCTGGCATATGCCCTGGCCCATTGAACGGGTGGAGAAGGTCAACGTGGATGAGGTGCGCTCTACCCGTACCCAGGCCCTGATGCTTACGCGCGATGAAAATATAGTCGATGTGGATATCACGGTGCAGTTCCGGGTGGCCGATGCCGAGGCTTATTTGTTCAACGTGCGTGAGCCCGATAATACGCTGCGTGATGTGATGATCAGCGCGGTGCGTGAGGTCGTGGGCAAGAGCGACATGGAATTTGTGCTCGGCGCGGGCCGGCGTGAAATTGCCGACCAGACCGGGGAGCTGGCGCAGCGCCTGGTGGATCTGTACGAGGCGGGTTTGCGGGTCGTATCGGTTAACCTGCAGGACGCCCAGCCGCCGGAGCCGGTGCAGCCGGCCTTCGAGGATGCCATCAAGGCGCGCGAGGATCAGGAACGGGTGATCAATGAAGCCCGGGCCTACGCCAATGACGTGGTGCCGCGCGCACGTGGTGCGGGGGCGCGTATCCAGGAAGAAGCCATGGGCTACCGGGATGCCCTGGTGGCCCGGGCCGAGGGTGAGAGCGACCGTTTCCTGGCCTTGCTCGAGCAGTATCTGCTGGCCCCGGATGTCACCCGTGAGCGCCTGTACATAGAAACCATGCAGATGGTCATGGGTAACAGCCAGCGCGTGCTGGTGCGCACCGGTGACAGCAGTAATGTGCTGTATTTGCCCCTGGACAAGATGATTGGTGATCGTGGACGCGCCAGCCGTGTGGACCCGGATACCTTCCAGCCCGTGCCGCGGCCGGGTGAGTCGGGGCTGACCGGTGGCAGCCGCCAGGATCAACGCAGTCGGGAGAGACGCTGATGCCCAGACAGATTGGTCTTGCAGGGCTTGTGGTTGCAGTGCTGGTCGTGGCGCTGGGTATTTCGGCCATGTTTACGGTCGATATTCGCGAGCGTTCGCTGTTGCTGCGACTGGGTGAAACCGTGCGCGAGGATCTCTCGCCGGGTCTGCATTTCAAGATTCCGCTGATTGACACCGCGTACAAGTTTGACGGCCGCCTGCAGACGTTGAGTATTCCGCCCGAGCGCTTCCTGACCGTGGAACGCAAGAACCTGATTGTGGATTTCTACGTCAAGTGGCGTATTGATGATGTCGGTCTCTACTACCGGAGTACCGGCGGTGGCCAGGAAATCCGTGCCCAGCAGCGGCTGGAGGAGATCGTCAAGGATGGCCTGCGCGACCAGTTCGGTCAGCGCACAGTGGAAGATGCCGTCTCTGGCGAGCGCGCCGATATCATGGAGGCGGTGACCGAGCGGGCCGCGGAGCTTGGCAGTGAGCTGGGCATCCGGGTGCGGGAAGTGCGTATCAAGCGCATTGATCTGCCACAGGATGTCAGTGTCTCGGTATTTGAACGGATGCAGGCTGAACGTGCCCAGGCGGCGGCCGAATTGCGCGCGCTGGGTGCCGAGGAGGGCGAGCGCATTCGTGCCGATGCTGATCGGCAACGGGAGGTTATTGTTGCCGAGGCGCAGCGTGATGCCGAGCGTATTCGTGGTGAGGGTGATGCCCGCGCCGCGGAAACCTATGCCAGTGCGTTCCGGCAGGATGCCGAGTTCTATTCCTTCTATCGCAGTCTGGGGGCTTATCGCAGCGCGCTGGGTGATGGCGAAACCCTGCTTGTGCTGGACCCGGACGACGACTTCTTCAGGTATTTCAATCAGATGAGGTAATGACCCGGCGTGGCCCGGGCAGGCTGAATGGCCTGCGGGGCTGTGTGCGCGGGTACAGTCGCTGCGGGAGACGAGAGTGTGGCAGGAACTGCTGACGGCGATTGGTCTGCTGCTGGTGCTGGAGGGGATATTGCCTTTTCTGCGTCCTGACCTGTGGCGCGAAGGGGTGCGCCAGATTGCCCGGATGGAAGACCGTGCGTTGCGAATAGCCGGTCTGGTGAGCATGATTGCCGGGGTGATTCTGATTTACCTGATTCGCTGATGAGAATACCCGCAGGGGCGTGATGTCCTGGCGGGCGCGAGGATCTGAGTCATGAGCCAGGGTGATCGCTGGATGCTGCCGGATGGCGTGGAGGAATTGCTGCCTCCGCGAGCCGCGGCTATGGAGCGGTTGCGCCGCGAGTTACTGGATCTGTTCAGTGTCTGGGGCTATGACATGGTCACGCCCCCGCTGATCGAATATCTGGACTCCTTGCTGACCGGCACCGGCAATGATCTTGATCTCCAGACCTTCAAACTGACAGACCAGTTAAGCGGTCGTCTGATGGGCGTGCGGGCGGATATGACCCCGCAGGTGGCGCGCATTGATGCCCACCGCATGAGCGGGGATGGCGTGAGGCGCCTGTGCTATACCGGCACTGTGGTCCACACTCGCCCGGGCAGCTTCTCAGGTTCCCGCTGTCCGCACCAGGCGGGCGCCGAATTGTTCGGCTATGCCGGGCTCGATGCGGATCTGGAAGTGATCGCCCTGATGCTGGCGACGCTGGAGCTGGCCGGTCTCGGAGATCTTCATCTGGATCTGGGCCATGTCAATATCTACCGGCAATTAATCAAGGGTGCCGAATTGTCCCCGGCGCGCGAAGCCGAGCTGTTCGATATTATGCAGCGCAAGGCGGTGCCAGAGCTGGAAGCCTTTCTTGCCGCGGAGGTTGTGCCCGCGAAGCTCGTCCCTGCGCTGAGAGCGCTGCCGGATTTGAGCGGGGACAGTGAAGTACTGGGCCGCGCCCGCGCCGAGCTGGCGCCGGGTGGCAAGCCGGTGCTTGCGGCACTGGACGAGCTTGAGCGCGCCTGCGAGCGACTGAACAGGGACTATCCGGCGCTGCCGCTGCATCTGGATCTGGCCGAACTGCGCGGCTTTCGCTATCACACCGGGCTGGTATTTACCGCCTTCCAGCCGGGCCATGGCGAACCGCTGGCCCGGGGCGGGCGCTATGATCACATTGGCGAGGTTTTTGGCCGCCGCCGTCCGGCGACCGGTTTCAGCACCGATCTGCAGAACCTGCTGCTGCTGGCCGATCGGGAACAGGCGCCGGCAGGAGGCGCCATTCTCGCCCCTGCGGATGATGACCCGCGACTGCAGCAGCAGGTCACGGCCTTGCGCGCCAGTGGTGAACGGGTTGTGCGGCAGCTGCCTGATCAGGCCGGAGTGGAGGCGCGCGCGGGTTGTGATCGCCAGCTGGTGCGTCAGGGTAAAGAGTGGCAGGTGGTGCCGCTTTAATCATTGTTTTATAACAAGATAAGGCGCCGCCGGGGCGCGGTGGGATGTTATGGCCAGAAATGTTGTTGTGATCGGCACCCAGTGGGGTGACGAGGGCAAGGGCAAGATCGTCGATCTGCTCACCGATCGCTGTGCCGCCGTAGTGCGTTTCCAGGGCGGACATAACGCCGGTCATACGCTGGTGATCGATGGCGAGCGCACGGTATTGCACCTGATCCCCTCGGGTGTGCTGCGCGAAGGCGTGATGTGCCTGATCGGCAACGGCGTGGTGATTTCTCTGGATGCCCTGGCCGAGGAAATGCAGATGCTGGAGGCCCGGGGTGTTCCGGTCCGCGAGCGCCTGCGTATCAGCCCCGCCTGTCCGCTGGTGCTGCCTTCACATGTGGCGCTGGATCAGGCCCGCGAGAAAGCCCGGGGTAAAAAGGCCATTGGCACCACCGGTCGGGGCATTGGCCCGGCCTACGAGGACAAGGTGGCGCGCAGCGGTGTCCGGGTGGGAGATCTGTTCCACCGCGAGCTGTTCGCGGAGAAGCTCGGACGCTTGCTGGATTACCATAATTTTGTGCTGCGCGAATACTTTGATGCGCCCACGCTGGCTTTCGAGGAGGTATTGTCGCAGTCGCTGGCGCACGTGGACCTGATCCGGCCGATGGTGGATGACGTCACCGGGCGGCTGGCGCAGATCCGCCAGGGGGGCGACAACATCCTGTTTGAAGGCGCCCAGGGCTCATTGCTGGATGTGGATCATGGCACCTATCCCTATGTGACTTCCTCCAATACCACGGCGGGCGGGGCGTCGACCGGCACCGGTGTGGGGCCCCGTGACCTGGATTATGTGCTGGGTATCGTCAAGGCCTATACCACACGGGTGGGCGCCGGGCCATTTCCCACGGAACTGTTTGACAGTGATGGCGAGGAACTCGCGCGGCGTGGCAATGAATTCGGTGCCACCACTGGCCGGCCCCGGCGTTGCGGCTGGTTTGACGCCGTGGCCATGCGCCGCTCGGTGTTGACCAACAGCGTATCCGGCCTGTGTATTACCAAGCTGGATGTGCTGGACGAGATGGATACGATCCGCATTTGCGTGGGCTATCGCAGCGGCGGGGAAGAAATTCCGGAGTTGCCGCTGGGTGCCGAGGCCCTGGCTGATTGCGAACCTGTCTACGAGGAATGGCCGGGCTGGAAGCAGTCCACGCTGGGAATACGGGAGCGCAGCGAACTGCCGCAAGCCGCGGCGGACTATCTGGCCCGCATCGAGGAACTTGTGGCCACGCCTGTTGATATTATTTCTACCGGAGCTGATCGGCGCGACACCATTATTGTGCGCGATCCGTTTGACGCAGCGCTCTGATAATTGGTATCCGGGTCGATATATTCGCCCGTACACTGTAAAGTCGCGGCCAATAAAAAAGGCCCCCGTGAACGGGAGCCTTTATTACGAGGTGGTGCCGAGAAGAGGACTTGAACCTCCACGGGGTTTCCCCCACTAGCACCTGAAGCTAGCGCGTCTACCAATTCCGCCATCTCGGCACGGCCACGGAACTTCACAAGTCCGTTCCGTGGCGCGAGACTTTACTCATTTACCCCGGTGGCTGTCAATCAGTTCAGCCACCGCGACACAGGAAAGAACAGGATATGACCGAGCATAATGACTGGCGACAGCGAGATCCGGACTATGCGCATGAAAAGCAGCGCTACGACCGGCCTGCGCCAAGTCGACGTTTTATCCTCCAGGAACTGGAAGCCGCCGGCACCCCCTGCAATCTGGAGCAGATGGTGGGCCGCATGGGTCTGGAAGATGAAGAGGATATTGAAGGCCTGCGTCGCCGTCTGGTGGCCATGGCCCGGGATGGCGAAATCGCCGAGAACCGGCGCGGGGATTTTGGCCTGATCGAACGCATGGATATGGTACGTGGCCGGGTGATCGGGCACGCCGACGGCTTTGGCTTTGTGGTACCTGAAGACGGGTCCTCCGACCTTTATCTCTCCCCGCGTGAAATGCGCAGCCTGTTCCACGGCGACCGCGCCCTGGTGCGGGTGCGGGGTGTGGACCGCCGGGGTCGTCGCGAAGGCGCGGTGGTCAAGGTGCTGGAGCGGAATACCACCCAGATCGTGGGCCGGGTTCACCGGGAAAGCGGTGTGGTTTTCTTGCAACCCGACAACCGCCGTATCGCCCAGACGGTGTTGCTGCCCGACGCCGGCCAGACTGATGTCACCGACGGTCAGATGGTGGTGGCCGATGTGATGGAGCCGCCCACCAAGCATTCACCGCCGGTCGGCCGGATTCGTGAAATCCTCGGTGATCACATGGCGCCGGGCATGGAAATTGATGTCGCCATCCGGGTGCACGGTATTCCGCATGAATGGCCCGAAGCCGTGGATGCAGAAGCCCGCCAGTTCAGCGAGGAAGTCCCCGAGGCGGCCAAGGAAGGCCGTCGGGATATCCGTGACTTGCCGCTGGTCACCATTGACGACATCACCGCACGGGATTTTGACGATGCGTTGTACTGCGAACGCCAGGGTGATGGCTGGCGACTGATCGTTTCAATTGCCGAGGTCTCCTGGTACGTGTCGGCGGGCAGCGCGATTGACAGCGAGGCCCAGTTGCGGGCGACGTCGGTCTATTTCCCGGCCCAGGTGGTGCCGATGCTGCCGGAGGTGCTGTCGAACGGTCTGTGTTCGCTTAATCCGGGTGTAGACCGTTTGTGCATGATTTGCGAGATGCAAATAGATGCCGAGGGCCGGGTCAACAAGGCGAGCTTCCATGAGGGCGTGATGCGTTCGGCGGCACGCCTTACCTATAACCAGGTGGCGGCGGCGATGGAGCGCCGGGAGCGCGAGGCGCGTGAAGAGGTCAGTCATGTACTGCCGCAACTCGAGGCGCTATACGATGTATTCCGAGTGCTGCGCAAGGCGCGCGACAAGCGCGGCGCCATCGACTTTGATTCCACCGAGGTGAAGTTCGAGTTTGATGAGAACCGCAAGATTTCACGGGTAGTGCCGGTAACCCGGCACGACGCCCACCGGTTGGTGGAAGAGTGCATGATTGCCGCCAATGTGGAAGCCGCTAAATTCCTGGAAAAACACAAGTTTCCGCAGCTCTACCGGGTGCATGACCGGCCGACGGAAGAGCGCATTGACGAATTACGGACTTTTCTTGGCGAAATCGGGCTCAAGCTCGGTGGGGGCGATGAGCCACGCCCGGCCGATTTTGCGCGGATCTCGCGCGAGGCGCGGGAGCGCCCGGATGGCCAGCTGATTCAGATGGCGCTGTTGCGGACCCTGTCACGGGCCGAGTACACGCCGGATAATGCCGGGCATTTTGGTCTGGCGCTGGAATCCTATGCGCATTTCACCTCGCCGATACGGCGCTATCCCGATCTGCTCGTGCACCGTGCGATCCGGGCGGCCCTGCAGGGTGAAACCCCGAGTGATTTCCGTTACAGCCATGGTGATATGGAAAAACTCGGCGCGCATTGTTCCATGGCCGAACGCCGGGCTGATGATGCCACCCGCGATGTGGAAGACTGGCTCAAGTGTGAGTTCATGCTGGATCGTGTGGGCGAGGAGTTTGCCGGCACCATAGCCACGGCAACGCCCTTTGGTCTGTTCGTGCGGCTGGATGATCTTAATGTCGAGGGGCTGGTGCACGTCAGTGCACTGGACAATGACTATTATCACTTCGAGGCGGTCGGCCACCGCCTGATCGGCGAACGCACCCGCAAGGTCTACCGGGTGGGGGATCGCCTGCGGGTCAAGGTCATGCGGGTCGATCTGGACGAGCGCAAGATTGACTTTGAACCCGCCGGCGAAGACCGCATTCCCGCCGGTGACGCCATCCGCGGCAAACGGGGTGGTGGTGGCAAACCCAAAGCCAAATCCGGCCGTGGCGGCGGCAAGAAAACCGGCGACAAAAAACCTGAAGCGGGCGGCGAAAAATCCGGCGCCGGGGGCAAGTCTCGCCGGTCCAGGCGTCGGGGTGGCGGCAAGAAGTGAGCAAGACCACCGAAACCGTGGCCGGTGTGCATGCGGTGGAGGCCTGTCTGGCCGCTGACCCGGCGCGGGTGCTGGTGCTGTGGGTACAGGAAAACCGGCGGGATGGCCGGGTAGCAACGCTGCTGGAACAGGCCGGCGCCGCAGGCGTCACCATCAAGGCCGTGCCCCGGCGTGAGCTTGATCAGCGCTGGCCGGATGTGCGCCACCAGGGCCTGGTGGCCGAATGCCGGCCGTTAGCCCGCTTGTCTGAAAAAGACCTCGCCGCCGCCCTGGACGGGCTGGCATCCCCCTTTCTGCTGGTGCTTGATGGCGTACAGGACCCGCGTAACCTGGGCGCCTGCATGCGTACGGCGCTGGCGGCGGGGGTGGACGGCGTGGTGATTCCGCGTGATCGTGCCGCCGGGCTGACGCCGGTGGCGCGCAAGGCGGCCGCCGGCGCGGCAGAAGTGCTGCCCCTGTATGAAGTAACCAACCTGGCGCGAGCGTTGCGCATGATGCGTGATGCGGGGGTGTTTGTGACCGGGGCTGAAGCAGCCGCGCCGCTGTCGTTGTATGAGGCGGATCTCAGCGGTCCGCGGGCGCTGGTCCTGGGGAGCGAGCAAAAGGGACTGCGGCGGCTGACACGGGAGTTGTGTGACCAGTTGGCCCATATTCCGCTGGCGGCCGGCAGTGAGAGCCTCAATGTGTCGGTTGCCGCCGGTGTGTGTCTGTTCGAGGCTGTGCGTCAGCGCCGTATTTGAGCCCACGCTGTCGCGTGGGCGTTTAAGGTTTCAGGTTTTAGGTTTTAAGATGATTTGTGTGCGCTCCGCGTACGAGCCGAGCCGTCAGACCTTAAGCCCGGCGAAGCCGGGCGGTGGCTTGTGCTGCGTGCGGGGCTTGCGTATCATTTGCCGCCCCGGTCCACACAGGGCCGGAGGATTGGTTATGTCACGGCGGGGCCGTGACTTACTCCTTGCCTCACCGTCGCCATCCCGGCGCGCGGGAGGCTGATACCCGCAAGGAGCAACAATGCGACATTACGAGATCGTGTTCCTGGTCCATCCGGACCAGAGTGAGCAAGTGCCGGCCATGGTGGAGAAATACCGCGCCATCGTCGAGGGTGAGGGCGGCAAGATACACCGGCATGAAGACTGGGGCCGTCGCCAGCTGGCCTATCCCATCGACAAGATTCACAAAGCGCATTATGTGCTGCTCAATGTTGAGTGCAGCGATGCCGCCCTGGAAGAGATTCGCAGCGCTTTCCGGTTCAATGACGCCGTGATTCGTAACCTTGTGCTGGGTCGCGATGAAGCCGTGACCGAGCCTTCCCCCATGGCGGGCAGCCGCGAGGATGATCGCGACGAAGGCAGTCGTGAAGAGCGTGGCGCCAGTCGCCGCCGGGATGAGGATGACAGCGCGCGTGAGCGCGATGACGCCGCCGGGGACGAAGACGATGACTATGACGCCGCAGATGAAGAAGATGCCGGCGATGATGATGAATCCGAAGACGAGAAGGATCAGGCTGAAGATCGCGCCTGAACTTCACGCTGCTGAATAACCAGGGAGTATTCACTAATGGCACGTTTTTTCCGACGCAGGAAGTTCTGCCGCTTCACCGCCGAGGGCGTGAAGGAAATCGATTACAAGGACCTGGCCACGCTCAAGGCATATATCACCGAGACTGGCAAGATAGTTCCCAGCCGCATTACCGGTACCCGGGCGCCTTATCAACGTCAGTTGTCGACTGCGGTCAAGCGCGCTCGCTATCTGGCGTTGCTGCCCTATACTGATCGTCACTGAGGCAGGGCGCGCCTTGCGCGCAACTGGGTTGTTGCCATGAAGGGCCTGGCACAATGGGCCATGCGAGGCCCGGTCGAAGCTACGGCGCTGGTCGTCGGTTTCGGTTTGTTGAGCTGGTACTTGCCACCACTGGCTTATCTGGCCAGTGCCGTGGTGGCGCTGCTGGCCATGCAGCTGGATGCCGGTCGGGCGCTGGGCGTGACGGCCGCCGCCACTGTAGCGTTGTCGCTTTTAAGCCTGCTGCTGCTCGGCAGTGCTGCGCCCGGTCTGGCGGGCGCCTTGCTAACCCTGGCGCCGGTGGCAGTACTGGGGGATCTGGTACGTCGCCAGGGCACTCTGGCCACCGGTCTGGTCGGGGCCGGTGTGCTGGGGATGTTGCTGGCGCTGGCAGGCTGGTTGCTGCCAGCTGATCCGCAGCAGTGGTGGCTGGAGCACTTGCGGCGGTTTCTGGAACAGGCACTGGGAAGTGCAGCGGTCGATGAACTGCCGCCTGAGGAATTGAAGGCTTTGGCATCTCTGATGCCCGGGCTGATCGGATTGATGGCTGTGACGGGTACTTTTATCAGCCTGATGCTGGGTCGTTGGTGGCAGGCTTTGTTGTATAACCCGGGCGGTTTTCAGCGCGATTTCCATGCCCTGAGCATCGGGCGGGGACTGGCGCTGGCGCTGGTGGTTTTTGCTGCGCTGGGGGTTGCCGGCCTGGAAATAGCGGTAAGTGTTGCCCTTGCGGGCGCTGCTGCCGCCATGTTTCACGGGCTGGCGATCGTACATGCGCTGGCGGCAAGATTACCCCAGGGCATATGGTGGCTGGTGCCTTTTTATATCCTGCTGCTGTTTATGCTGCCTTATCTGGCGCTGATGCTGGCAGTCGCAGGGGTGCTTGATACGGTGCTGGATTTCAGGCGCCGGGGCGCGGGTGGTGGCGCCACGGGCTGAGCAGTTTGAATGCCCGGGGGGCCGGTTGACTTGGTTTTGATGTGACACGAATCGGGTGGTGCGAAAATGGAAGTAATTCTGCTTGAGAAAATTGATAACCTGGGCAAGCTTGGTGACAAGGTCAAGGTGCGTCCGGGCTACGGGAGGAATTTCCTGATTCCGCAGGGCAAGGCGGTTCGCGCGACTGCTGAGCGCATCAAGGAATTCGAGGCTCGTCGGGCCGAACTGGAGAAGGCCGAGGCTGAAGCTATTGAGGCAGCCACAAAACGCCAGGCCGCACTTGAAGGTGCTGCGATCACCATTACCGCGAAGGTCGCCGGCGAAGGGCAGCTCTACGGGTCTGTCTCCACGGCCGAGATTGCCGAGGCCCTGGTGGCGGCCGGCCATGAAGTGGAACGCCGCGAATTGAGATTGCCGGGGGACGGCGCCATTCGCGAAGTGGGTGAATATGACATCGTGATACACTTGCACAGCGACGTTGACGCCACTGTACGGGTGACGGTGGAAGGCGAGGAGTAAGAGCCGGGCTCCGGTCCGGGCAGGCTGTGTTGACGCCCTTCAGTTGAGGCGGACAAGCCGTTATCGCAAGCCAATACCGTCGGCGGGGTCCTGATCATGTCGGAACCGGAGATCAGCATGCCAGCTGCAGCGGACGAGCTGTCCGGGCTGCGTGTGCCGCCCCATTCGGTCGAGGCCGAGCAGGCTGTGGTGGGCGGTCTGATGCTGGATAACAGCCGCTGGGAAGAAATCGGCGACCGCGTCACCGAAGCTGACTTCTATCGCAAGGAACACGCGCTGATCTTCCGGGCGCTGTCCGCACTGGGTGATCGTGGCGACCCCCTTGATGTCGTGACCGTCTCCGAATGGCTGGCCAATGAAGGGCTGCTTGATCGTGTCGGCGGGGTCGCCTATCTGGGTGAATTGGCACGGGACACCCCCAGTGCCGCCAATATCCGGGCCTATGCCGATATCGTGCGTAACCGCTCGGTACTGCGCCAGCTGATAGCGGTGGGCAGCGAAATCAGCTCCAGTGCCTTTGAGCCCGGTGGCCGTGACGCCACCCGGCTGATCAGTGATGCCGAACAGAAGGTTTTCGAGATTGCCGAGCGCGGGGCGCGCGGGCAACAGGGCTTCCGCAGTATCCGCAAACTCCTCAATGAGGCGGTCGAGCGCATCGACGCCCTGTTCCAGAGTGACAGCCCCATCACCGGTCTGCCCACAGGACTGAATGAATTTGATGACAGGACGGCGGGTCTGCAGGCCGGGGATTTGATCATCGTGGCTGCGCGACCCTCGATGGGCAAGACGGCACTGGCGATGAATATCGCCGAGCATGCCGCCATTCGTGATCGTATCCCGACCGCTATTTTCAGTATGGAGATGCCCGGTGAACAGCTGGCTATGCGTCTGATTTCCTCGCTGGCCCGTATTGACCAGACACGGGTCCGTACCGGCCGGCTGCAGGATGACGACTGGCCCCGTATTACCTCGGCCATGTCACTGATGTCCGAAGCCCCCATGTTTATTGATGACACCCCGGCCCTGACCCCCACCGAGATACGTGCGCGTGCGCGACGGCTCAAGCGCGAGCACGGTCTGGGTTTAATCGTGGTCGATTACCTGCAATTGATGCAGACCGCCGGGCAGTCCGAGAACCGGACCAACGAAATTTCCGAGATTTCGCGCGGTCTCAAGGCCCTGGCCAAGGAATTGAGTGTGCCGGTGATTGCCCTGTCCCAGCTGAACCGTAATCTGGAACAGCGGCCCAACAAACGGCCGGTGATGTCTGATTTGCGCGAGTCCGGGGGTATTGAGCAGGATGCCGACCTGATCGTGTTTATCTATCGCGATGAGGTCTACAACGAAGACAGCCCGGACAAGGGCACCGCCTAAATCATCATCAGCAAACAGCGCAATGGCCCGACAGGGACGTGCAGGCTGACCTTCCTGGGTCAATACACTCGGTTTGAGAATTTTATCCCCGAACATCACGAGGATTATGCATGACGGGTGCGGCCCGCGCTCTTGTCTCGCTGGCGGCCTGGCGACAGAATCTTGCGGTGGCCCGGCGAGCGGCGCGTGGGGCCCGGGTGATGGCGGCGATCAAGGCGGATGGTTATGGCCACGGTCTGATTGCCGCAGCCCGCGCGCTTTCCGGTGCTGATGCCTTTGCTGTGGCACGTATGGACGAGGCTGTGGCCTTGCGCAACGCCGGTTTCGCTCATCGCATCGTCCTGCTTGAAGGTGTTTTCAGTGCCGAACAGATGCAGGCTGCACAATCCCGGCGCCTGGACCTGGTTATTCATGACCCGGTCCAGTTGGGTTTGCTGGAAAACGGGGATCCGCGACGCCCGGTTACGGTCTGGATCAAGGTTGATTCCGGCATGCACCGCCTGGGCTTTTTGCCCGAGGAAGTGCCGGATGTGATCGAACGTTTGCAGGGCATGCGGGCAGTGGCGGAATCTCCGGCTCTGCTGACGCATCTGGCTAATGCCGATGCCCGGGATGAAGCCGTCACGGCGGCGCAGATAGCCGCTTTTGACCGGGCCGCCCAGGGTATTTCGGGCCCCAAAAGCATTGCCAACTCGGCCGGCTTGCTCTGGTATCCGGACTGCCTCGCCGACTGGGTACGGCCGGGCATCATGCTCTATGGTGTCTCGCCGTTTGTGGGTGGACGGGCCGGCGAAGAGGGGCTGCAGCCGGTGATGACCCTGACCAGCGAGCTGATTGCCGTCAAGCACCTGCGCGCCGGCGATCCCGTCGGCTACGGCGGCACCTGGTGTCTGCCTGACGACAGTCGGGTCGGTGTGGTGGCTATCGGCTACGGAGACGGCTACCCCCGCCATGCACCCAGCGGGACCCCGGTACTGGTCAATGGCAGGCGGGTGCCGCTGGTGGGGCGGGTATCCATGGATATGCTCAGTGTAGATCTGGGCTCCCAGGGCGAGGAACAGCCCGGCGACCCGGTCACGCTATGGGGGGATGGCCTTGCGGTTGAAGAAGTCGCCGAGCAGGCCGGGACGATTGCCTATGAACTGTTGTGCTGCGTGACGTCCCGTGTGCCCCGCCTTTATGTCTGATAAACACGGGAAACGCTGATTAATTCGTCATGTCTCAGCGTTTCCCTAGCCCACCAGAAAACCCAGCTTGATTCCGGCCAGTTCAATGACATCCTGGTCGTACAGGGTTTGCGGCTCAGTACCGATGGGGCGACCGTTGATCCTGGGTGGTTCACCTGAATCCCCTTCGGTGGCCACATAGACGATCGTGAATTCATCCTTGCCACGGTGGATTTCGGCGGCTTGTTCGCCCACCCGCCCAATCGGCGTGGTCTGGCGCAGCAGAGGCATCTCCTTGCCCGCATAAGGGCCATCCATAAACTGCAGCCGGCCACGCAGGGGGCCTGAAGCAGGTCGGCTGATGCGCTCGGGCTCGGGTTCAGGCTCGGGCTCGGGCTCAGGCTCGGGCTCAGGCTCAGGCTCAGGCTCAGGCTCAGGCTC
>PWYF01000009.1 GCA_003567955.1 Thiotrichales bacterium | reverse complement strand
GGGCGTCTTAAGTCTAAAGTCTAATGTCTTAAGACGTCTCAAGACTGGCCCCTTCAGGCTTCTGGATCCAGCATGAGAGTGCGGAGTTGTTGCTCTTCGCGCATCACGTAGAGGATCAGTACGCGGTTGCCGTCCTGCCGGTAGAAGATTCGGCATGGCGGTACCAGCACTTCCCGATAGACCGAGCCGGGGAGCTCTGGCGGGGTACGGCCTGATTCAGGGAATGTCTCAAGGCGCTCCGTGCTGGCAAAAACTGCCTCGACCAGCCTGGCTGCAGCAGGAGGTTTATCAAAGGCAATGTATTCAGCAATCGCATCCAGTTGTTGCAGGGCGGGTTCCGTCCAGACTACCTCAGCCATTGACTCATCTTCTCCCTGGCCTGCGCCTGACTGTGCGTCTTCCCTTCCAGCACAGCACGCTCTCCCCGCGAGAGCCCTTCCAGCAACGTCAACCGCCGCTGCATGAATTCATAATCCTGCACATCAATCAGATAGGCCGAGGGCTTACCGTGCTCGGTAATCAGCACAGGCTCCCTGGACACCCGCAAATCCGCAAGAATCCGGGTTGCCCGACGCTTCAAATTGGTTACCAGCTCAACCTTCATAACCACCCCACACAAACCAAAGTGATACAATAGTATCACTATGTATCCTGGGCAATCATAACCCGCGCTTCGCGCGGGCGTTTAAGGTCTAAGGTTTTAGGTCTTAAGACATCTTAAGACATCTTAAGACATTAGACTTTAGACGCCCCCGCGCAGCGGGGGCTATTCCCCCGCCATTTCCAGCACCGGGCGCACAATATTGTTGCGCGTAACCAGCCCCACCAGCTCATCGTTGTGCAGCACCACCAGCCGGCGCACGCTGTGGTTGAGCATCAGCTTCGCCACATGGCGCACGTCCATTTCACGGTTGACCGAGATCACCGGCTTGATACTCACGTCATAGACGTTGATCAGATCGATATCGCCTTCCTCGGCGACGATGGTGCGCAGGATATTGGTGTAGGTGAGGATGCCCCAGGCATCGTGGGGGTCCATGCGTTCCACGATCAGCGCCTTGACGCTGGACTCGCGCATTTTCTGCATGGCCTCGCGCAGCGAGGCAAAGGGTGAAATGGTGATCACCCCGGTTGTCATGATGTCCTTGACCAGCATAATCAAACTCCCGGTTGAATCTTGAGACGTCTCGCTGCGACCCCGGCAGGGCTACAAATCCTCGCGCAAGTGCTCCTCGAAGCGGTGAATCTGTTCCACGTCGATCCCGGCAATATGCTCAAGCGGTAGCGTGAACACCACCCCCTTGCTGCTGTTGGCCAGGTCCAGGTCCCGGCTCAAGCGCTTGAGCACGGTCACCGAGAGCTTCTTTTCCAGCACAAAAATCAGCACCGACTGACTGCCCTCGCAGGTCAGCCCGAAAAAGGTCTTTTTCTCCTCGGCGCCGATACCGCGACCATTGAGGATAGTAACCCCCGAGGCGCCGGCCTCCCGGGCCGAATCAATGGCCTTTTCCTCCAGGTCTTCGGCCAGCATGGCCACAAGTACTGAGAATTTCATACGGGGTCTCCTCTGAAGCGGGCGACCATGTCTGCTGCAATAGCATAGAGCATGACCGTCACGATGGGGAAAATGGAAGCGAAAGCAATCAGGCCAAAACCGTCGATCAGCACATCACGGCCGTCGATATAGGTCGCCAGACCAATACCCAGCGCCGTTACCAGCGGCACCGTGACCTCCGAGGTGGTCACGCCCCCCAGGTCATAGGCCAGCGCCACGATGTATTTGGGCGCCAGCGCGGTGAGCACAATCACCAGGGCATACCCGCCCATGATGTAGTAGTGAATGGAATCGCCGCTGATAATGCGGTGCACACCGACCGTAATGCCGATGGCCACCCCCAGTGCCACCAGCAGCCGGATCAGGTTGCCATTGAGCTGGCCGCGCGCGGCCTCCTCCGCCTTGCGGCCAATGGCGATCAGCGCCGGCTCGGCCATGGTGGTGGCAAAACCGATACAAAAGGCAAACAGATACAGGAAGAAAAAGCCGTCCAGCGCCACCAGTTGCTCGGCCATGCTGCGGCCAATCGGGAACAGCCCCAGCTTTAGCCCCACCACAAAGGCATACAGCCCAACCACCACCATCACAAAGCCGGCCACCACCCGCTGGGCGTGCGCCACCGGCTTGCGAATCACCAGGTACTGGAAGAACAGCACGACCGCGATAATGGGCAACACATCGCGCACCATCAGCAGCAAATCGGTCACCATCCCCAGCAGGAGGCTGCCGGCCGTGGGCGAGACCACTTCCTCATTCGCCTCCGCCAGGGGAATGCCATTACTGGCGGCTTCCACCGTCGCCGGGTCCACCAGGCTGTAGACGGCGATCCCGTAGAGCTGCACCGAAATCATCGGCACCATCACCGCCAGCCCCACCAGCCCGAAACCATGCAGCAAGGCCGTGCGGCCTCGCAGCGACAGCGCCAGTCCCAACGCCAGCGCGGCGATCAGCGGCACCGTGACAATATTGGTGGTCACCCCGCCGGAGTCATAGGCCAGACCGACAATCTCCTCGGGGGCGAAGAAGGTCACCAACACCACCAGGATATAGCCGATAATCATGTACCAGTGCAGGCTGTGCCCCAGCACAATGCGCACAATCCCCAGCGCCACCACGGCGCCCACAGAGCTCGCCACCAGCATCCGCAGCACCAGGGCATTGATACGGCCCTCGCTGACCAGCTCGGCCTGCTCGGCCACGGCGATCAGCGCCGGCTCGGCGATCACCGCGCCAAAGCCCAGACAGAAACCAAAGATCATCAACAATGGCAGCGAACCCTTGCGGGCAAACTCATTGGAGAGGCTCTTGCCGATGGGGAAGACCCCCAACTCCAGGCCTTGCAGGAACAGCGCCACCCCCAGCACCACCACCAGCAGGCCAAACACCATCGGCCAGACGCCTTCGGGCACCTGCTGCAGAATCAGGAACTGGAACACACCCACCACCAACACGATTGGCAGCAGGTTCCAGCACGAATGCCGGAGTTGTTCCCAGAATTGCCTGACCTGGTCCATCTCAATTTCCGTCCCCGGGCGTAGCCCGGGCGTGATTACGTGATTACGTGATTACGTGGTTACGTGGTTACGTGGTTACGACGCGGGACACATCGTTGCAGAACCGAAAATCCGCGACACGCGCCGAAAGACTGAAAACAGCCAAAACCCGAAAGCTCAGGGTTCGCCATCAGGTTATATCGCGGGCAGATTTACTGCCTGTCGGCGCGTGCGCCATATTTTTTCAGCTCTGCAACAGTCTCTCTCGCGACTTAATCACGTAATCACGTAATCACGTAAAAACGCCGGACATCAGTCCGGCTAAAAAAACCGTCGCATCAGCCCCGTCTCGTGCATGATGCGGGTGGCGATTTCCTCGATCGAGCGCGTGGTGGTGTTGAGAAAGGGGATCTTCTCAAGCTTGAACAGCCGCTCGGCGATGCGCACTTCCTCACGACAAGTGGTCTCGTCCGAGTAGCGGCTGTTGGGCCGGCGCTCCCCGCGAATCTGGGCCAGCCGCAGCGGCTCGATGGTCAGCCCGTAAATCTTCTTGCGATAGGGCTGCAATACTTGGGGCAAGCCCATGCGCTCGAGGTCCTGTTCAATCAGCGGGTAATTCGCGGCAAAAATACCGTATTGCAGCGCCATATACAGGCAGGTGGGCGTTTTGCCCGAGCGCGACACCCCCACCAGAATCACGTCGGCTTTTTCATAGTCTTTCTCCGCCACGCCGTCATCCGTGCGCAGGGAAAAATTCATCGCATCAATGCGGGCACGGTAATTGTGGACATTGGCCATGCCGTGGGCACGCCCGGCGGTATGCGTGGAACTGGTGCCCAGCTCTTCTTCCAGAGAATTAATAAAAGCGCCGAAAAAATCCAGAATCAGCCCCTCACTCTCGGCAATAATCGCGGTCAGGGCCTCATCCACCAGGGTGCAGAACAGGATCGGCCGCATCCCTTCCTCCTGCGCGACCCGGTTGATCATGTCCCGCGCCCGCCGGGCGCTGGCCCCGGACTGGATAAACGGGATATTGATCTGGCGAAACTCGATGCCCTCAAACTGCGTCAGCAGGCTGTGCCCGAGGGTCTCGGCGGTAATGCCGGTGCGATCGGACAGAAAGAAAATAGTGCGCTTCTGACTCATGCGATCTCCATGGTTTTTCCTGCTCCCCCGGCCAGCATCATCACTCCCCGCCAGCGGTCAGGCTTGGCGCATTATCACACGAAGGGGTAGAATCGCGGCTCCTGCCTGCGGCGCGTCACAAGCGCAGGGCAGCTTCTCAAATCCCGTGGGTGAAGAAAAGCCACCCTGCACGGACACACAGACTCTGAAACCGGCCTCGGGGGCAACACCATTGGACACGCATGTCATCTGGTTTGACGAACTGGGCATGAACGACGTCGACCGGGTGGGCGGCAAAAACGCCTCGCTCGGCGAAATGATCAGCCACCTGGCCGCCGCCGGCGTTCGCGTGCCGGGCGGCTTTGCCACCACCGCCGCGGCCTATCGCACTTTCCTTGAGCATGACCGGCTGGGCGAGCGTATCAACGAAGCGCTGAATGCGCTCGACGTCGACGACGTAGACCAACTCGTTGAAACCGGCGCCAGGATACGCCAGTGGGTGATTGATACCCCCTTCCCCGCCGAACTCGAGAACGCCATCGGCGAAGCCTGGGCCAAACTGGAAAGCGAAGGCGGCAGTGATCTGTCGGTGGCCGTGCGCTCCTCGGCCACGGCCGAGGACCTGCCCGACGCCTCTTTTGCCGGCCAGCAGGAAACCTTCCTCAATGTGCGCGGGCTGGATAACGTCCTGCTGGCGATCAAGGAAGTCTTCGCCTCGCTGTTCAATGACCGCGCCATTTCCTATCGCGTTCACCAGGGCTTCGATCATTCGGAAGTCGCCCTGTCGGCCGGCATCCAGCGCATGGTGCGCAGCGACACCGGCGCCAGCGGGGTGATGTTCACCCTGGATACCGAATCCGGCTTTGACCAGGTGGTGTTTATCACTGCCTCCTGGGGCCTGGGTGAGACGGTGGTGCAGGGCTCGGTCAATCCGGACGAGTTCTATGTCCACAAGCCCACCCTGGAAGCCGGCCGCCCTGCCGTACTGCGCCGTATTCTCGGCGGCAAGGCCATCAAGATGGTCTATAGCGGCGATGACAGCCACGGCCGCACCGTGGATACCGTCGAGGTGCCCGAGGAAGACCGCAAGCGCTTCAGCCTCAGTGACGCCGACGTCGAAGACCTGGCTCGCCAGGCGCTGATCATCGAAAAGCATTACCAGCGCCCCATGGATATCGAGTGGGGCAAGGACGGCAACGACGGCCAGCTCTACATCCTCCAGGCCCGGCCGGAAACCGTG
>PWYF01000152.1 GCA_003567955.1 Thiotrichales bacterium | reverse complement strand
CGCAAGGAGATCTGCCGGCGCGCCTATGACCTGCTGCTGGATAAGGCCGGTTTCGACCCCGAAGACATTATCTTCGACCCCAATATCTTTGCCATCGCCACCGGCATTGAAGAGCACAACAACTACGCGGTGGACTTCATTGAATCTACCCGCTGGATCAAGCAGAACCTGCCCGGCGCAAGGGTTTCCGGAGGACTTTCCAACCTGTCTTTTTCCTTCCGGGGCAATAACCCGGTTCGCGAGGCCATGCACTCGGTGTTTCTCTATCACGCTATCAAGGCCGGCATGGACATGGCCATCGTCAATCCGGGGCAACTCGAGGTCTACGAGGAAATCGAGCCCGAATTGCGTGAGCGGGTCGAGGATGCGGTACTTAACCGGCGCGATGATGCCACCGAACGGCTGCTGGAGTTCGCCGAAACCGTGAAGGCCGGCCCGGCCAAAGAGAAAAAGGAAGACCTGGCCTGGCGTGAATGGCCGGTGGAGAAACGCCTGGAGCACGCCCTGGTCAAGGGCATTGCCGAATACGTCGTGGAGGATACCGAGGAGGCCCGACTGACCCATGAGCGCCCGATCCATGTGATCGAGGGGCCGCTCATGGATGGCATGAACGTGGTCGGCGATCTGTTTGGCGCCGGCAAGATGTTCCTGCCGCAGGTGGTCAAGTCGGCCCGGGTGATGAAAAAAGCCGTGGCCCACCTGCTGCCCTACATTGAGGAAGAAAAGGCCGATGGCGCCGATGACGAACCGGCCGGCCGCATCCTGCTGGCCACGGTCAAGGGCGATGTGCACGACATCGGCAAGAATATTGTCGGTGTGGTGTTGCAGTGCAACAACTTCGAGGTCACCGACCTGGGGGTTATGGTCCCGGCCGAAGACATCCTCAAGGCCGCCCGCGAGCACAACGTCGATATCATCGGCCTGTCCGGGTTAATTACCCCCTCTCTGGACGAAATGGCCAATATGGCCAAAGAAATGCAGCGCCAGGGGTTCACATGCCCCCTGATGATCGGCGGTGCCACCACCTCGCGTGTACACACCGCGGTCAAGATTGCCCCCGGGTACGAGGGCGACACAATTTATGTGAAAGACGCCTCACGCGCCGTGGGCGTGGCCTCCAACCTGATGAGTGAAACCCGTTACGAGGATTTCGCCAGCGGCATTCGCGAGGAATACCAGCGCGTGCGTGAACAACACGCCAGCCGCCAGAAAAAGCAGAAATGGTTGCGCCTGGAACAGGCTCGCGAGAACCGCACACCGATTGACTGGGATGCTTTTGAGCCGGTTACGCCCGCACAACAGGGCGTGCAGGTGCTGGACGATTATCCGCTGGATCGCATCGCCGAATACATTGACTGGACGCCCTTCTTCAAGACCTGGGAGCTGGCCGGCAGCTATCCGAAGATTCTTGAGGATGAAACCGTCGGCGAGGAAGCCCGAAAGCTTTTCGATGACGCCCGGCAAATGCTGGCACAGATGATAGAGGAAAAGTGGGTCACAGCCCGTGCGGTTTATGGACTCTTCCCCGCCAATGCCAGAGGCGATGACACCGAACTGTACGCGGATGACAATCGAAAGGAGGTTCATACCGTCCTTCATCATCTGCGTCAGCAGAACGAAAAACCCGCCGGCCGGCCCAACCAGTCACTGGCCGACTTTATTGCCCCCGCAGAAACCGGCAAACCCGATTATATCGGGGCCTTTGCGGTCACCACCGGAATTGGTCTGGATGCGCACGTGGCACGCTTTGAGGCCGACCATGATGATTATCATTCGATCATGGTCAAGGCCCTGGCTGACCGTCTGGCCGAAGCCTTTGCCGAACACCTGCACGAACGGGTGCGCCGGGAGTTCTGGGGTTATGCCGGCGACGAGGCCCTGGCCAATGAAGAACTGATCCGCGAGAAGTACCAGGGCATCCGCCCCGCTGCCGGCTATCCCGCCTGCCCCGACCACACCGAGAAAGACATCATCTGGGACCTGCTCGCGGTAGAAGACAACATCGGCCTGCGGCTCACCGAATCCCGTGCCATGGTCCCCACGGCGGCGGTCAGTGGACTGTATTTTGGCCACCCGGAAAGCCGTTATTTCGGACTCGGGAAAATCTACCGTGATCAGGTCGAGGACTACGCTCGCCGCAAGAACATGGATGTGGCCGCGGTGGAAAAATGGCTCGGGCCCAATCTGGGCTACGAACCCGAAGAATAAGCCTGCCCTGCGCAGCGTAGCGTCAGCCTGACCATGATCCCGTCAGGCTGGTGGCCCCGCCTGGCGGTGTCGCACATCGTCTGCCCCCGACGCGCTGTAAGCCATTTTTCATCAATGGCTTACATTTTTCTTACACGGCTGTTAATATTTTACATGCCTGCAACCCGGACTGGCAGACATGGACCAGGAAAACAGCAAGCGCAGGGGACGCCCGCCCGCCACCAGCCGTGACATCGAAGCGGCACGGGAAGCCGTGATCATGGCCAGCTATCCGGTTTACGCCGAGCACGGCTATGATGGACTCAGTGTAGAACGCATCATCGCGGCGGCCGATATTTCACGGCCCACCTTCTACAAGCTGTTCGCCAACAAACACGAAGTCGTTGAGCCACTGGTCTGGCGTGCCAGCCGGGAACTGCTGGCGCGCGTCAAAGGCGCCGCGCAGAAAACCCGTGAGCCGGTGGAGCGGCTTGGCGCCATCGCGGATGCCTGGCTGAACTGGGCTCGAGAACTCGGCCCCCTGGTGCGCATCTTGTACCGCGAGATCAATCACCCCGAATCACCGGCCGACTCGGCACGACGCTGGTTAATCGAGGCCCTGCGCGAGGTGTTTCAGGCCCATTCCCGGGAAGCCGGCATGGAGCGGCTGGATCCGTTGTTTCTGGATACCCTGGTGATGGTGATGGAGCACACCAGCGCGTCCCTGTTCGACCACGGGGCCCCGACCTCCGCGGCAATCACCCGCCGTCGCCGGATTATCCTGCGCATTCTGATCGCCAGCCTGGCCCGGCCAGCCGAATACGCCGCTATCCCCCCCCTGCCCAGGCAACCGGAGTTCGTCACTCTGGATACCCGACAACATGCCACCACAAAACAATCCCCGGCAACGCCGGAGAATGACAGGGATTAACGCTAAAGTGGCGCTCCCACGGGGACTCGAACCCCGGTTTTCGCCGTGAGAGGGCGACGTCCTGGGCCGCTAGACGATGGGAGCGCTGACGACCTCGATGAGGGATGCGTATTATGGACCTTGGGCTGCTGCCGGGCAAGCCGCCCGGGGATGCCCGCATCAGCCTGCTGTGATACGTTTCAAGGCCTTGACTCATATGCACTTGAGTTGCCCCCGGGTTGATACCCGACGGTTTGCACAGCCCGGAGCCCCGCATGGAAAACGACGTCAACATTCTGGTCGATGTGCTCTTGCCCTGGACCCTGCGGCTGATCATGTTCGGGATGGGCATGCTGCTGACCGTGCGTGACTTTATTCGCCTCAAGGATTATCCCCGCGCCGTGGTTGCCGGCCTGGGCGGTCAGTTATTACTGCTGCCCCTGGTGGGTTTCGCGCTGGCATGGCTGTGGCAATTGTCGCCGGAGCTGGCAATCGGACTGGTCATCCTGGCCGCCTGCCCCGGCGGCACCACCTCCAACCTGGTGTCCCATCTGGCCCGGGGCGACGTCCCCCTTTCCATCACCCTGACCGCAGTCAACAGTTTTATCGTGGTGCTTACCATTCCCCTGTTTGCGGTACTGGCCATGGACCTGTTTATCGGCGAACCGGCCGATGTGCCCATGCCCTACGCCTCGGTGATCTGGTCGGTATTCAACTACACCATTATTCCCGTGGCCCTGGGCATGGCTGTCCGCGCCCTCTTCCCGGCGCTGGTCCGGCGCATCCGCCGGCCCTATGACATCTTTGCCGCCTTCGCCTTTGTTTTTATCGTCCTGATCATCGTCTGGGACTCGCGAGAAAACCTGCTGCTGTATTTCGTGGAAGTCGGCAGCGTGACACTGGCGCTGAACCTGGTGATGACGGCACTGGGGCTGGCCATTGGCGCGGCCATGTTCATTGGCACCCGCCAGACCCTGACCCTGGGGATTGAAATCGGCGTGCAGAATACCGTCCTCGGAATGGCCGTGGCCGGCGCCGTGCTACATGGCGTGCGCGGCCTGGATGGCAGCATCATGCTGATGCCCTCGGCGATTTATGGTTTGATCATGTTTCTGCCGACCCTGGCCATTATCCGCTATGGCCGCCGTCACCTCTCGGACCCGGGACGTGAATACTACAGCGAGGACTAGTCAGCCCTTGCCCCCCCGCATCAATGCCCGCAGGCGCGTACCATCCACCGCTTCTATACCGGTTTCCCGCGCCAGCGCCAGGGCTTCCCCGGTAAACACGCCGGTGGTGACCAGATAACCACCCTGCACCCCCGCGGCCTGCACATGCTCATGCAGCTTGCGCACGGCAGTCACGCCAACGCGCGAGGTCTTCCACAGGCCACATTGAACGAAATAGCTGCGGCCGCCTTTCTCCAGTATCAGATCGGCTGAGGCGCTGAGGTCGGGCCCGCCCTTGCGGGTGATCACTCGATAACCCCGACGCCGGAACGCTTCGGCCACCATCTGGTGAAAACGGATCGCCGAGAGTCCGCCCGGGGCCGCTTCGGTATCGACCTCATCCGTGTCGGCAGCCGTCGCAACATCACCGGACGCACCCGAGGCCTTGTCCTCATCAGGTGCGATGCCAGTGCGCAGCTGCCGGCGATCACGCCACCACAGGCCCAGTGCCAGCAGACAACCGGCAAGCAGGATACCGACGGGTACCGTCCAGATCAGGACGTCGCTCAGCAGGCCGGAACGGGCCAGCGCGATCCCTGACAGCATGGCCAGAGTAATCAGAAGCGTGCAGAACAGCGTAGAACGCCAGCCCCGGACAGGCGCGGCCTGTTCCACTGAACGTGATGTGCTTGCACTCAAGCGGCTCTCCCCCCGACAGCCTGAATCCGTGCGGCCAGACACGGGATTATTTTACACATATGCGCCACGGAAACGCTGATCAATTCAGTACGGGGGGCTGGCCACCGCCGGGCCTGGCATCACGGATACGCGGATGCAGGAGCACAAAGACCAGCGCCAGCGCCGCCAGCAGCATATTGAGCACATATGGCGCCTGCGGCAGCCATTGATACAGGGGCATTCCCACAAATGGCGCAAAAATCACCCCGATGGCCCCCGTGGTATTCATCAGCCCGGTGACGGCGCCCTGCTGGTCGGCGCCGGCGCAAAGCGAGGCCCCCGCTACCGCCCCGGGCTGGGTGAGACCAAAGGTAAAGCCCAGCGCCATCAGGGCCACGAACATGCTTACTGCGGACTCCCCCAGCACCAGCGTGGCAAAGGCCAGAAACCCGCAGAAGACGCCTGCCGCCAT
>PWYF01000249.1 GCA_003567955.1 Thiotrichales bacterium | reverse complement strand
GTGCGGAGCTGGCTGAAAGACACATCCGAGACCACATCACGGTGTGCCCCCTTGATATGGACGCCCCAGCGCACCCCCCGGTCGGGATACACCGGATCTGACGCGCGAATGTAAACCAGCCCCGCGCCGGGCATCAGCAGATCGCTTTCGCGGCTGGGATCATCCCCGAGCTCGAAGCGCTCGCGCTCGAAATCCAGCCGCAGTGAGCGTTGCCAGCGCCCGAATACGCGGCTCTGGGTCACGCCCAGGTTTTGAATAAGGCTGTCGCGGTCCTCGATTTTTTCGCGCTGCACACGCGCCCGGTACGTCACATCATCCGTGGCCGGGTTGGCAATGGGCACCACGTAGCGGGCGCTCAGGGTATTGATCACCGGGGAGACCATGAAATCCACCCCGGCCCGGTGACCGCGGCGATTGAGGCGGCGATTTTCCCAGCCGGCGCGCAAGCGCGGGCCGGTATCAGTGCCAAACCCGGGCCCGACCGTGTACAGATTGCGTGGGCGGGGTTCGAGCTGTACCTCAATCGGGACCTCCTGGTTCTCGGTCTGATCCCGACGCGGCTCGATCTCCACCCGAGCAAAATAGCCGCTGTCATCCAGGGCATATTGCAGATCCAGCAAATCCCGCGAGGTGTAGGGATCGCCCCGCTCGAAAGGCACGAAGCGCTGCAGGAATTCCGGCTTCAGAATATCCTGGTCCATGCGTACTTCACCGAAACGGTAACGGGGACCGGTGTCGAGTTGCAGCTCGACTTCCGCTTCCAGGGTCTGTGGATTCACCACAATACGCTGGCGCAAATAACGGGCATCCAGGTAACCCCGATCAATGGCCCGGCGGCGCATGCTGTCACGGCCGCGCGTATACAGCCGCTGGTCGGCCCGGTCACCCTCGCTCAGGGGGAAATCACGCAACAACGCCATCAATTCCGGGTCATCGCTGCCGGCGCCTGCAAGCGCCAGATCCAGGCGCACAATGCGCACCGGCTCGCCCGGATCCACGCTGTAGTGGGCCCGCCAGACGTTGTCCTCCAGTCGCAGGCTGCTTTCGATTTGCGGCTGGTAATAGCCAAAGGGTTGCAGGGCGCGGGTGATTTCATCCGGGGCCCGGGCATGCAGCCGGCGCACTCGCCCCGGCGACAACTCCGCCGTCTCATATCGCTGCAGCGAAAGCATTGTGCGGGCATTTTCCTGCATTTCACCGGTCAGGCCGGTGATCTCCACCTGTGCCGGCTGCGCCGCCAGTGGCCCGGCCAGCAACAGCAAAGCGCCGGCCAGCCAACATCTCGGCCAGCGCCCGCGGGCAGGGGAAATCAGGAGCGCGCCGGCTTTCATGCGCCCGGATCCAGCCCCAGCGCGCGCAGATAAAAGCGCCACTCCGACTCCAGCGCCTGAATCTGGGTCGCCGCCTGTCTGAAGCCATGGCCCTCGTCCTCAAACAGCAGGTACGCCGTCTGGACCCCCGCCTCGCGCAGCGCGTCGACCACCCGCCGGGCCTGATCCGGCGGCACTATCCGGTCGCGCCCACCCTGGAAAAAAATCACCGGACAGTTAAAGCCCGCAATATGATGAATAGGTGAGCGCGCCTCATAAAGCTCGCGGGCATCCGGCCAGGGGCCCACCAGGGCCTCGGTATAGCGGGATTCAAACTTGTGGGTGTCCTGCGCCAGCGCCGACAGATCACTGATGCCGTAATAACTGGCGCCGGCGGCAAAGGCGTCACTGAAGCACAGCGCGCACAGCACCGTATAGCCGCCGGCGCTGCTGCCACTGATCAGCAATTGCTCACCATTCACCCGACCCTCGCGCGCCAGCCAGCGGGCGCCATTAATGCAATCCGCGACATCGGCCACGCCCCATTGCCCATACAAGGCCCGGCGATAGGCCCGGCCGTAGCCGGTGCTGCCCCGATAGTTCACATCCAGCACCGCAAACCCGCGGCTGGTCCAGAAGCGGATGCGCGCATCCAGCGCCGTACTCGCGGCCCCGGTCGGCCCGCCATGACACTTGACCAGCAGCGGGGGCAGGGCATCTTCCGGCCCGCGCACCCCCTCACCGGCCGGCGCATAAAAAAGCCCGTGCACGGTTTCTCCGTCACTGTCGAAACGCACGGCTTCCGGGGCCGGCAGCAGTGTGGCGGGCAACTCCAGTGAACTGGCGTGGCGTACCGGCTGCGCTTGCAGCTTGCGCTCAGAGATATCCAGGCGGACCAGGGTCGCGGCCTGATCCGGCGCGGCCACCAGCATGGCGGCCACCGGCCCCTCGCTGACAATACTGCTGTACTCAGTCCAGGGCAGATTCAGTGGCTGCATACCCTTCTTGAAGGTATAGCGGCCCAGCTCCCAGCGCCCGGCCCGGGTCCAGCAACATAGCAGGCTGCCATCCCCACACACCGTGTAGGTGCGCATGCCGAACTGCCACTGCGGCAGGCCGAATTCCGCCTCCAGCGGATACAGCGCGGTGCTGCGCTGATCGCGATAGTAGTAGAGATTCCACCAGTTACTGCGATCCGAGACATAGACGATGCCGCCCGCGGGATGAAACTCCGGCTGGAATATGGACTCGCCGGGCCCGCCCGCCAGGGTGGTGATGTCAGCCAGCGCCCCTTCCGCCGTGACCCTGGCGTGACACAGCCAGGTGCCGTCCCAGGGCATATCGGGATGATCCCAGGCCAGCCAGACCAGTTGTTCGCCGTCGGGACTCAAACGCGGACTGGTGTAGAAATCATGGCCCTCATGCAGCACCTCCAGCACGCCCGTCACCATATCCACAGCCACCAGCGCGGCGCGTGGCTCGGCCGCCTCAAGCAGCTGCTCGCCAATACAGATCAGACGCTGGCGCCCGGGATCCGCCACCGGTTCGGCAAAGCGCCACTCCGCCAGCTCGGTCAGCCGGTGGGGCGGCTCGCCATCGCGGATCTGGTAAATATCCTGGTCGGCATCATTCACAAACCACAGCGTGCGACCGGCGCCGGTATAGGCCAGGCCGCCATATTCATGCACCCGCGAGCGGGCGCTGAAAGGCTCGGGCAACACATCTTTGATCGCGCCCGCAGCATCGGCCGCCACCAGCACGTTGCGACCCTTTTCCTGTGGCCGGCCCTCGCACCAGTACAGCACGCCATCAAGCAGCAGCGGGTCACCCAGGCGGACGCCACTGCGGGCCACCAGCTCGGCGCTGACCGGCGACGGCCAGAGACCGTAGGGAAGCGTGTTTGCTGTACTCATGTAACGCCTTTTATCGCAGCAGGAGAGTCAAAGGTCAGGGTCGTGTCCCCGGTAGGGCGGGCATCGGCATCAAAGCGCCTTTCATGAATCTCGCCGCTGCCATCGGCGGCCACGCGCACCACCGTGGAACAGCGTGTGCCATAGGCCTCGCCCAGCACAAACAGGGCCGACAGCCGCCGTTCAAACGCCAGGCCCACGCCGGTATCGGGCAACGCTTCATCCGCCGCCGGACTGCTGTCATAGAGCATGTCAAAACAGGCCTCCGGCGATGCGCCCGCCGCCACCAGATCCGCGAAACATGCGCGCCCGCGCGTCAGCTTTGGCCAGGGGGTATCCAGCCGGGCATTGCTCAGGCCGTAAACACCGGGCGGCAGCGACTGCGGCGCTTCGCCGTCAATATTGTTGAGGTAGTACAGGCCGCCGGCGCCCAGCGCCAGCAAGTTAAACGGGCCATAAGCGTGGCGTTGTCGCGCCGGTTCCGCCAGGCTCTCGGGCACTTCCTCCGGGGCCAGCAGAATATCCCGCACCAGCTCACCGCGACTGCGGGGGGCACCCCCGGCAGCCGGGTGGCGCACATTCGTCAGCGCCGCAAAACGGCCGCTTCGGGTCAGGCCCAGCCAGGTGCCGCCGGCTTCCAGATCACGCCCGGCGGCCAGTTGCGGGGCTTCCTCCCACCATTGCAGGGGGGCGGTATCGCGATGATGAAACTCGTCACGATTGGCGGCCACCACCAGCGGATATTGCCGGCTCTGGCGCCAGGCGACAAAAAGAATACACATGCCTGAATCCCGGCTGTTGCGGTGAAGGCTTTACAGCACCGTGCGACCATCATAGCCCCCTGTGGTTCCGCTCCCAACCCGCCGCCACGGTGCCTGTGGCGGCCAACGCTGGTATGATGCGCGCGTCGCGCGCCCGGCCGGCACCAGGTACAGCCCCGGAAAGGAGTCTCCAGCATGGCACATGACGCCCCTCAACAGACCCGCGTGGTCATCATCGGCGGCGGGTTTGGCGGCCTTTATGCCGCCCGCCAGCTTTCGCGGGACCCGTCCTGGCAGGTAACGGTGATCGACAAACGCAATTACCCCCTGTTCCAGCCGCTGCTGTATCAGGTCGCCACCGGTACGCTCTCGCCGGGTGATATTGCCACGCCCATCCGTTCCGTGCTGAGCGGCCGGCCCAATGTGCAGGTGCTGCAGGCCACCGCCAACGATCTGGACCCCGAGGCGCGCAAGGTCTACTTCAAGGGCGGGGAAATCAGCTACGACATCCTGATTGTCGCCAGCGGCGTGAAGCATCACTACTTCGGCAATGACCAGTGGCGCAAGGATGCCCCGGGCCTCAAAACCGTAGAGCACGCGCTGGAGATGCGCCAGCGTATATTCTCCGCCTTCGAGCACGCCGAACTTGAACCGGACCCGGAACGTCGCCGGACCCTGCTCAACTTTGTAGTGGTCGGCGCCGGCCCCACCGGGGTGGAGCTTGCCGGCGCCATTGGCGAACTGGCCCAGCACACGCTGAAGCGCGATTTCCGCAACTTTGACCCGCGTGATGCCCGGGTGCAGCTGATTGAAGGCGCCGGCAAGGTGTTGCCCACCTATCCCGATGATCTTTCCGCCGCAGCCCGCAAATCGCTGGAGAAACTGGGCGTGGATGTCATGACCAACACCATGGTGACTTCCATTGACGGCGAAGACATTACCGTGCGCCATGGCGAGGACGAACACCATATCCGCGCCGGCACCGTGCTCTGGGCCGCCGGCGTGCGTGCCTCACGCTTCGGCCAGGCGCTGGCCAAACGGGTGGATGCGCGCCTGGATAACGGCGGCAAGGTCATCGTCAACGACGATCTGTCACTGCCGCAGCACCCGGAAATTTTCGTGATCGGCGACCTGGCCCACTATGAGCACGGCGGCAAACCGCCCCTGCCCGGGGTGGCCCCGGTGGCCATCCAGCAGGGCCGTTATGTGGCGCGCCTGCTCAAGCGCCGCAACCGTGGTAAACAAACCGGGCCGTTCCGCTATTTTGACAAGGGCAGCATGGCGGTGATCGGGCGTAATGCGGCGGTGGCCGATATTGGCCCGCTGCATCTGAAAGGCTTCCCCGCCTGGATCACCTGGGTGCTGGTGCATGTGATGTATCTGATCGAGTTCGACAGCAAGTTGCTGGTGATGACCCAGTGGGGCTGGAACTACTTCACCCGCAAGCGCGGGGTACGGCTGGTCACCAGCGT
>PWYF01000081.1 GCA_003567955.1 Thiotrichales bacterium | reverse complement strand
TGGAAGTGCAGATTCTTGGCGATGGTCGCAATGTGAGCCATTTGTGGGATCGCGACTGCAGCCTGCAGCGCCGGCACCAGAAGCTGGTGGAAATCGCCCCGGCCCCGGGGCTGACCCCGACGGTACGCGAATATCTTCTGTCGGCCGCCTTGCGGATGGCGCAACACTGTCACTACAGCGGTCTGGGGACCTTTGAGTTCCTGGTCGATACCACCCGCATGGACACCCCAGAGCGGGCCTGCGCTTTTATCGAGATCAACCCCCGCCTGCAGGTGGAACACACCGTGACCGAACAGGTCACGGGCCTGGACCTGGTGCGCATCCAGCTGGCGCTGGCCGCCGGCGCCAATCTGACCGAACTGGGCCTGACACTGGGCGATATCCCCACCCCGCGTGGCTGCGCGGTGCAACTGCGGATCAACGCCGAACAGATGCAGCCGGACGGCAGCGTGCATCCGGGCGGCGGCACCCTGACAGCGTTTGACCCGCCCAGTGGCCCGGGTATCCGCTTTGATACCGGCGCCCGCACCGGCTATACCATGCACCCGGATTTCGACAGCCTGCTGGGCAAGCTCATTGCCCATGTGGAAGCCGACGATTACACCGCCGCCCTTGCCCGCGCCGGGCGCGCCCTGCGTGAATTGCGTGTAACCGGGGTGCAGACCAATGCCGGCCTGCTCTCGGCGTTACTGAGCCATCCCGAAGTACAGGCCTGCCGCCTGCACACCGGGCTGGTGGAAAGCCAGGCCAAGTCGCTGCTGGCAATCGCCAGCAAGGCATCGGCAACCGCTGCCCCGGCGGCCGACGAAAAGCCGACAATCGACGAAACCGCCGGACCGACGGCACCGGAGGGTACGGTGACCATCACCGCCGGCATCCAGGGCCGAGTCATCGATGTCACGGCCGAAACGGGGAAACGCGCCGCAGCCGGCGAAACGCTGGTGCTGCTGGAAGCGATGAAAATGGAATACCCCGTCACCACCGCCGACAACGGCACGGTGCACGAGGTGCTGGTGAAACCCGGTGATCAGGTAATGCCGGGCCAGCCGCTGGTGTATCTGGCGCCCGCCGCCGGCAAGGGCAAGCGGGCCAGCCAGAGCCAGCGGGAACCCGACCCCATGCATGTGCGCCCGGATCTGGCGGAAGTGAATAAGCGCCACGAACTGACGCAGGACAAGGCCCGGCGTGAGGCGGTCGCCAAGCGTCACAAGCTGGGGCTGCGCACGGCGCGCGAGAATATCGCCGATCTCACTGACAGGCACAGCTTCATTGAGTACGGCGCCCTGGCCGTGGCGGCCCAGAGCCAGCGCCGCGACAAGGACGACCTCATGCGCAACACGCCCGCCGACGGTCTGATCACCGGCGTAGGCACCGTCAATGCGAAGCAGTTCGGCGAACAACAGGCCCGTTGCCTGGTCATGGCCTATGACTACACCGTGCTGGCCGGCACCCAGGGTTATTACAACCACCGCAAGAAAGACCGCATGCTGCAACTGGCGCGGGAATGGAAGCTGCCGGTGGTGTTATTTGCCGAGGGCGGGGGCGGCCGCCCGGGTGATACCGACGTGCCCGTGGTGGCCGGGCTGGATACCACGTCTTTCCTGCAATACGCACGACTCAGTGGCGAAGTGCCGCTGGTGGGTATTGCCGCCGGACGCTGCTTTGCCGGTAATGCCGCCCTGCTGGGCTGCAGCGATGTGGTCATTGCCACCCGCGACGCCAACATCGGCATGGGCGGACCGGCCATGATCGAGGGCGGCGGCCTGGGCCAGTACCGGCCCGAGGATATCGGCCCGCTGGATGTGCAGCGCGCCAACGGGGTGGTGGATATCGCGGTGGTCGACGAAGCCGCCGCCGTACAGGCCGCGAAACAGTACCTGGGCTATTTCCAGGGCGATCTGGACAGCGGCAAACACGCCGACCCGCGCCGCTTGCGTCACAGCATCCCGGAGAACCGCCGTCGGGTGTACAACGTGCGGCAGGTGATCGACCTGCTGGCAGACAAGGACAGCGTGCTGGAACTGCGGCGTGACTTTGGTGAGGGCATTATCACCGCGCTGGTGCGCATTGAGGGCCGCGCCATGGGCCTGATGGCCAGCAACCCGGCGCATCTGGGCGGCGCCATTGATGCCCCGGCCGCGGACAAGGCCGCGCGCTTCATGCAGTTGTGTGATGCCTTTGATCTGCCGCTGGTTTCGCTGTGCGATACGCCGGGCTTTATGGTCGGGCCGGAAGCGGAAGAAACAGCGCAAGTTCGGAGATTTTCACGTATGTTCGTGACCGCAGCCAGCATGAAGGTGCCATTTTTCACCATTGTGCTGCGCAAGGGCTACGGCCTCGGCGCTCAGGCCATGGCCGGCGGCAGCTTCCATGCACCGGTGTTTATCGCCGCCTGGCCCACCGGCGAGTTCGGCGGTATGGGCCTGGAGGGCGCGGTGCGCCTGGGCTTCAGGAAGGAACTGGAGGCCGTGACAGACCCGCTGGAGCGCGAGAAGCTGTTCAATGACATGGTGGCCATGGCCTATGAGCACGGCAAGGCCACCAATATGGCCTCGGCGCTGGAGATCGACGCCGTCATCGACCCCGCCGACACTCGTCGCTGGCTGCTGCGCGGGCTGGCCTCGGTGCCGCCCCGCCAGCTCCCCGCCGGCGGCCGCCGCCCCATGATCGACACCTGGTGAAATAATTGTTTTTTCGCGCAAAGATCGCAAAGCGCCACAAAGATGCGCAAAGAAGTACATCAATAATTAATATATACATATAGTTAAGATGTTTAATTAATGTATATTATATTATTTAAAAACCTTTACTTAGCGGTCTTTGCGAGCTTTGCGCGAAACTCAATCATTATTAAAGGGGAACTTTTAGGCTTGCGCCTCCGGTGCGCGATATACTTTGCCGCCTTTAAGCCTGACTGACGGAGAATGGAATGCTCGACCCGAAGCTGCTTCGCACGGATCTTGACGGGGTCACGGCCACCCTCGCCCGGCGCGGCCTGGACTTCGACAGCGCCCGCTTCAACGCGCTGGAAGACGAACGCAAGACGCTGCAGACAAGGGTGGAGTCGCTGCGCAGTGAACGCAACAGCCGTTCAAAGGAAATCGGCCAGGCCAAGGCCCGGGGCGAGGATATCGAGCCGCTGAAGACCGCCGTGAGCGAGCTGGGCGCAGAACTGGAAGCCGGCGAGACACGTCTGAAAGCCCTGCAGGAAGAAATGGAAGCGCTGTTACTGGAGACACCCAACCTGCCCGACGCGCGGGTTCCGCCCGGCAATGACGAGGAAGACAATCAGGAGATCCGCCGCTGGGGCGAGCCGCCGGTCTTTGATTTCGAGGTGCGCGATCACGTGGATCTCGGCGCCGCCGGCGAGCGCATGGATTTTGAAAGCGCCGGGCGGATTGCCGGCGCCCGCTTTGTGGTGTTGCGCGCGGAACTCGCACGGCTGCAGCGGGCCCTGACTCAGTTCATGCTCGACATGCACACCACGCAGCACGGCTACCAGGAAGTCTATGTGCCCTTCCTGGTTAATGCCGGCAGTCTCACCGGTACGGGCCAGTTGCCGAAATTCGGGGAAGACCTGTTTCGCGCCGGTGAGGACGGCTATTACCTGATCCCCACCGCCGAGGTGCCGGTGACCAATCTCGCCAGGGACAGCATCATCGAGGGCGACAGGCTGCCGCTGAAGTACGTGGCACACACGCCCTGTTTTCGCTCCGAGGCCGGCTCCTACGGCAAGGACACCCGCGGCCTGATCCGCCAGCACCAGTTCGAAAAAGTGGAGCTGGTGCAGATGGTGCGCCCGGAAGCCTCCGACGAGGCCCTGGAGGCCCTAACCGGCCACGCCGAAGCGGTGTTGCAGGCGCTGGAGCTGCCCTACCGGGTGGTGATCCTGTGCGGGGGCGACCTCGGCTTCTCGTCGCG
Source organism: Thiotrichales bacterium (assembly GCA_003567955.1). GTDB lineage: Bacteria > Pseudomonadota > Gammaproteobacteria > UBA5335 > SLRW01 > SLRW01. Next base: position 1,583 of record PWYF01000081.1, on the reverse strand, counting down.
GCTGACCTATGACCTGGAAGTGTGGTTACCCGGGCAGGATCGTTATCGCGAGATTTCCTCCTGCAGCAACTTCGGCGACTTCCAGGCCCGGCGAATGAAGGCGCGTTACCGCCCGGACGGTGGCGGCAAACCGGAACTGCTGCATACGCTCAACGGCTCCGGCCTGGCAGTGGGCCGCACCCTGCTGGCGCTGATGGAAAACCACCAGCAAGCCGATGGCGGCATCCGCATTCCCGAGGCCCTGCGCCCCTGGCTGGGTGGCCTCGAGCGCATCGAACCAGCTGCGGAGTAATTGGCCCGCGCAGACAGGTGCCCGGATGAAAAAGATTTACGACGCCCGTGATCGCCTTGATGCACAGATGTGTGCTGATTACCTCGAGGACCGGGGTGTACGAACGCACGTACAGGGCGGTTTTCTGCAGGGTGCAGTCGGCGAGGTTCCGCCCGACTACCGCATGAGTGTGCATGCGATCCACGACCGGGATGAGGCACTGGCGCAGGAGCTGTTAACCGAATACCTGGCGCCGGTGCCCGAGGATGCCCGGGCGTGGCGCTGCCCTCGCTGTGGCGAAACCATCGATGCCCAGTTCGACATCTGCTGGAACTGCGGCGCCACTTCTGGCTAACCCGCGCTCCGCGCGGGTCGTTGTAAGCGGGAAAGCGGGAAGGTTGTAAGCTTTCGACTTTCCCGCTTTCCCGCCTACAACTAAAGAATCAATTTTTATTTCGAAGCTTTCGGTGTCTTCGGTGAACTCGGTGGCTTCCCATGTTGGGAATCAAGATTACGGAGGCGATTGAGTTTTTCGTTGATGCGGATTTCCAGGCCGCGCTCCACGGGATAATAGTAACGGCGGGGTTCCATCTCATCCGGGAAATACACCTCGCCGGCGGCGTAGCCCTCGGGTTCGTCATGCGCGTAGCGATAGGCACGGCCGTAGCCCAGTTCCTTCATCAGCCGCGTGGGGGCATTGCGCAAGTGCACCGGCACCGGCAGCGAGCCTTCGGCGGCGGCATCCTTCATGGCCGCATTGAAAGCCTTGTAGACGGCGTTGCTCTTGGCCGCACAGGCCATGTATACCACCGCCTGGGCAATGGTCAGATGCCCCTCGGGGCTGCCCAGGCGCTCCTGGGTCTCCCAGGCGTCCAGGGCGATGGCCAGCGCCCGGGGGTCGGCATTGCCGATATCCTCGCTGGCCATGCGCACCACCCGCCGGGCGATATACAGCGGATCACACCCACCATCCAGCATGCGTGCCAGCCAGTACAGTGAAGCATCCGGGTCGGAACCGCGTACTGATTTGTGCAGGGCCGAAATCTGCTCGTAGAAGGCGTCCCCGCCCTTGTCAAACTGGCGCACACCACTGGCCAGCACCTCCGCCACCAGCGCCTCATTGATGACCGCTGTTTCACTCTCGCCCTGCTCTGCCAGCGCCATCTCGGCTGCCAGCTCCAGCAGGTTGAGCGCACGGCGGGCGTCGCCGTCGGCCGCCTCGGCCAGCCGGTCACGCAGGGCCTCGTCCATCACCAGCCCCAGCGCCCCCAGCCCCCGCTCACGGTCGTGCAGGGCATGGTCGATGACCTCG
>PWYF01000156.1 GCA_003567955.1 Thiotrichales bacterium | reverse complement strand
TCCTTACGCGGCCGTGCCGAACCAAACCAGGAGCCGGTGAGGGTTTTTTCATCCGCCGGTAGCGACAGGGTGCCCACCGTGGTCTTGTCCTTGATCGGCGCCACACCCACCACCACGGCGGTGCCGCCCTTGCCCAGACAGCCGTAGGCCTGTTCGACCACTGCGCCGAGCCCCACACACTCAAAGGCATAATCCACACCGCCGCCACTGAGCTTGCGCACACTGCGCACGGCATCCTCGTTAGCTTCAAGCACGTCGGTGGCGCCAAACTCACGCGCCATTTCCAGCTTGTCGGCAGCACGATCAATGGCAATCACCTGACGGGCGCCGGCAATACGCGCGGCCTGGATCACATTCAGGCCGACCCCGCCCACACCCAGCACAACCACGGTGCTGCCCGGCTCAACCCGGGCGGTATTGAAGACCGCACCGGCGCCGGTCATCACCGCACAGCCGACCAGGGCGGCACGGTCCATGGGCACCTGTGCATCCAGGCGCACCAGGTTGTTCACGTGCAGGGTGGCGTACTCGGCCATCACGCCGCAGCCGGAAAACACATTCAGATCATTACCTTCAAGATCACGGGTGCGCACCGTGCCATCCGGCAAGGTTGTCATGGCGCTACCCTTGGTCTCGCAGCGCACGGGATGTCCGCTAGCGCACTGCGCACAACGCCCACACATGGTGACAAAAGTGGTCACCACGCGATCACCAACCTGGTACTCGGTCACGCCTTCACCGACTTCCACCACTTCGCCGGCGCCCTCGTGGCCCACCACCAACGGGGGCGGAAAGGGGATCACCCCGGTGGCGGCAGAGAGGTCACTATGGCAAACACCGCAGGCATGCAGACGGATCATCACCTCGTCACGGCGGGGGGACTCGACCTCGATTTCTTCCACGCCAATGGGGCTTTCCCAGCTTCTGCATACCGCCGCACGGGCCTTTCTTGCCATATCCGCCTGCTCCTGTATCACGTCCGGTCTGATTGACGGGGCCACTCTGCTCGCAAAGGCGGCCCGAACGCGCTCGAGTGTAAACAGGCCCCGGGGGCGGGTCAAAAACACTTGGCCGCAGCCTGCCGATCATGTAGCTTGAATGACCCGGTGATAGCCAACCGTGCCCTTCAACACGGTTGCCAGTTCCAGAACGGAGTACCCCGATGCAAAAGCACGAACGAATCTATATCGGTGGCGAATGGGTTGCCCCCAGCGGCCGCGACACCATTGACGTGATCAACGCCTCGACCGAGGAAGTCATGGGTCAGGTCCCTGCCGCCACGGCTGGCGACGTCGACCGGGCAGTCGCCGCCGCGCAGGAAGCCTTTGAGCACTGGTCTGTTACCCCGCCGGCCGAACGCGCTGACTACATCAGCAAGCTCCACGAGGGACTCAAGGCGCGCAGTGATGACATTGCCCGCACCATTGCGGGCGAAGTGGGCACCCCGATCAATCTGGCGCAGATGATCCAGGCCGGCCTGCCGATAGCTATCTCCGGCACCTACGCCAAACTGACCCCCGACTTTCCCTTTGAGGAAGAAGTCGGCAACTCCCTGGTGATCCGGGAGCCGGTCGGCGTGGTGGGGTCGATTACCCCCTGGAACTACCCCCTGCACCAGATCATCTGCAAAGTGGCCGCGGCCATGGCCGCCGGCTGCACGGTGGTCGCCAAGCCGGCGGCCAATGCGCCACTGAGCGCGTATATCCTGGCGGAAATCATGGACGACATTGGCCTGCCCGCCGGTGTCTTCAATCTGGTCCCGGGCCAGGGCCGGGTGGTGGGTGAAGCCATCGCCGCCCACCCCGGCATTGATATGGTCTCCTTTACCGGCTCCACCGCCGCCGGGCGTCGCGTGGCCGAAGTTGGCGCCGCTTCCATCAAACGCGTGGCGCTGGAGCTCGGCGGCAAATCGGCCTCGGTGATCCTTGACGATGCCGAGCTGGAAAAGGCCATCAAGGGCACGGTGAACAACTGCTACCTCAATCAAGGCCAGACCTGTACCGCCCATACCCGCATGCTGGTGCCGGAACACCTGTACAAGGATGCAGCCGAGATCGCCGTGCAGGTGGCGGAGAAATTCCGCCTGGGCAACGCCCTGGAAGAAGACACTCGCCTGGGGCCGCTGGTCACCCAAAACCAGCGGGACCAGGTGCGCCGCTACATCAACATCGGCCGCGATGAAGGCGCCGAATTGCTCACCGGGGGCGATACCCCGCCGACTGAACTGGAGAAGGGCTATTTTGTGCGCCCCACGGTGTTTGGACGCGTAGCGCCCAAGTCCACCATTGCCCAGGAGGAAATCTTCGGCCCGGTGCTCTCGATCCTGACCTATCGCGACGATGACGAAGCCGTGCGCATTGCCAATGACAGTATTTACGGGTTGGCTGGCGGCGTCTGGGGCAGTGATGATCGTGCCCGGAGCATTGCCCGGCGGATGCGCACCGGCCAGATTGATGTCAATGGCGGCAGTTTCAACCCGATGGCGCCTTTCGGCGGTTTCAAGCAGTCCGGCCTGGGTCGGGAGATGGGCAAGTTCGGGCTGGAGGAATTCCTGGAATACAAATCGCTGCAATTGTAACCCGGCACACAGGCCATTCGCCGGCTCAGTAAACCCGGCGAATGGCCCAGCCGGCGGCCAGCGCCAGAATGACCGTGGGCGCCCAGGCGGTCAGTGCCGGGGGCAAACCCCAGACCTGGCCACTCCCCACCAGCATGGTATTGGCAGCGTAATAGACAATCCCCACCATCACCCCGATCACCAGCCTTTGCCCGGCCCCGGCACTGCGCAGGGGGCCAAAAACAAACGGCACGGCCAGCAACACCATCACCAGCGTCGTGACCGGCGCCACAATCTTGTTCCACAGCGCGACCTCATAGGCCCCGGTATCCAGATCATTACCTTCCAGATAATTGATATAGCGCGCCAGACCGGGGATGGTCAGGCTTTCCGGTGTCACCACGAAGAGACTGACAATATCCGGGTCAATGCGTGTCTGCCAACGCACGCTGTCATCCCGCTGCACAATGGTGCCGGGTGCTTCAAAGCGAGTCTCGGCAAAACCTTCCAGGGCCCAGCCATCACCGGTAAAGCGGGCGCGCTCGGCACGGGCTGCGGCCACCAGACGCCCCTGCTCAAGCCGGTAAAACCGCACCCCATCGGCCAACCCCGCAGCCGGCAACTGTTCAATATTGATGTAATGATCACCATCGCGCAGCCACAGGTGGCCATCCACCCGGACCGTGCCCTGCTCTCCGGCCTGCGCTGCGGCCCGCATATCCCGTGCGTAGGTTTCTGCTGGCGGCGCCACCAGATCCCCCAGTAACACACACAACACCATCAACAGCACCCCGCCCTTGAGCGCCGCACCAGCGATACGCACCACCGACATACCGGCGGCGCGCATCACGATCAGTTCCCGGTTGGCCGCCAGCGCGCCCAGGCCAAACAGCGCCCCAAGTAACACGGCGATGGGAAATATCTCATAGGCGGCCTGTGGCGTGCGTAACAGCACATAGAACAAGGCCAGCGCCAGCCCATAGCGCCCCTCGCCCACATCCTCGAGCTCGGCGATAAACACCACGAAGGCATTGAGCGCCATCAGCACCACCAGTACCAGCAGGGTGCTGCCAATCAGCGTACGGGCCAGATAACGCTCCAGCGTATTCATGTCTGCTCCCGTCGCGGACGCCTGCCATACCCCAGCACCCAGCCCAGTCCGTAATGGCGCGCCAGAGCCAGGATAACCACCCCCCCCAGCAGGGCATGCACCCACCACAGACCCAGCTCCACCGGCATGCGTCCCCGTTCGATCCAGGCCTGCCCGACCCCGAGCAGATTGGAATACACCAGATAGACGAGGATCCCCAGTAACAAGCCCCATGAACGGCCCTGTCGCGGCGCGGCTCGCGACAGGGGGATGGCCAGCAGCGCCAGCAACAGGACAGATACGGGCATGGCAAGCCGCCAGTGCAATTCAGCATGATCCTGGACCCATTCTGACGCCCACAGCTCGCTTGTAGGACGCGTATGTCGACGCTGTGCCGGCTCAATTGGCGGCAATTGATAACGCATGCCATGGCGTTCAAAGCGGATTTCCTGATACGCCGCTTCGCCCGGGTTACCGTGATAACGGTAACCGTCGTGCAGCAACAACACCCTCGCCCCGGTGTCCTCGCGGACCAGCTCTGCGCTCGCCGCGGTGATGACCACCTCGGTGCCCTCATCATCGGCCCCGCTACGCGCGCGCACAAAAACATCACGCAGCTCGCCATCACGGACCTCACGGGCATAAAACACACCACGCCCACGATCAAAACCCCGGAACCGGCCCGCTTCGATCATGCCGAAAGTAGCCGTTTGCTCGGCTTCGGCCTGAACTTCCGCAGCGTAACGCGCGGCTTGGGGTGACAAATCAAATGCCAGCCAGGCCAACACCAGTGCGACCGGAAAAACCAGCAACAATACCGGCTGGATATAGTCACGCAAACCAGCACCACAGGCCTCCATCGCTGACATCTCGCTATCGGCGTTGAGTCGCCCGAGGGCAAGAATAATGGCGAGGAACAGGGCCACCGGCACCAGAATCGTCAGATACTGCACCGCAGTCAGCCCGATGAGCTGGAATACCGCTTCAGGGGGCAGCTCTCCGGCGGCTGCTTCACCAATGTAACGGGCAAAACGCGCCGCCAGCAGAATCAGCAGCAGCACCACGGTCACCACAGCCCAGGTCTGGGTGATCTCGCGCAAGATGTATCGCTGGATAATGCGTCGCAAGGAAATATCCCTTCAGGGATGAATGTCGAAAACTCTTTGGCGGCCAGTATATCAGTGTCCGACATCAGGACCTGAACAGAACAAAGGCCGCCTGGTGCCTGTCGCAAAAGGTCCGGTTTGCACCGCGCGCCGGGCCGAAGGCAGGGTTCGCGTTACCCGCAGCCGTGGCAGGTCAGGGGCCTGTTGACGTAGAATGACGCCATCACGGTCGGCGGCCCCGCCGACCGCCCCCTGTGACCTGCTTACGGGAGCCCGCAATGCAATACAGCGTCGTGTCTGACGCCCCGGTGGAGATCGAGGCGGACTGTATCATCACCGGGATAGTCGACCAGGGTCGTCTGTCCAAAAGCGCGCAGGCGCTGGATCGACGTTGCAAGGGGAAAATCAGCGACATTGTGCGCCGTGGCGACCTGCCTGAACAACCCGGCAAAACCCTGATGCTGCATGATCTGCCGGGGCTGCGTACTGTCCGGGTATTACTGGTGGCCTGCGGCAAGGCCGACACTCTGGATGCGCATCGTTTCGGAAAAATTGCCACCGGTGCCGCCAACGCCCTCGCTGACAGCGCCAGTGCTCACGCCGTGAACTGCCTGCCCGAACTGGACGTCCAGGATGTGGACCTGGCAGGACGTATCCGGCGCACCATCGAGCTGACGGAGTCGGCACTCTATCGCTTTGAGCATATGAAATCAGAACCCGGCCCGCGACGCCGGCTGAACCAGACTACTTTGCCCGTCAGCCGTGGTGCCATCACAGCCGCCCGCCAGGCCGCCGAGGCCGGCCAGGC
>PWYF01000159.1 GCA_003567955.1 Thiotrichales bacterium | reverse complement strand
GGTGACCCATGAATATTAATAAAAGAATCAAGAAAGAAGACGTCGCAGCCACATTAGGCGCGATATCTATATTAGCATCTTTTATATACGGTTTTTTTGGAGGATTTAATCCAGATACAGGATACCCGGTTATTTATTATATAATTTCATCAATAGGAGCAATTAGCTTGATCTATTTTTTGTTCTCCATGGTGAAAAATGTATGGATTAATTATTCAAAACACTATAAATATATATGGATGGTTTTATTTCTTATATTTGGTCCATTTGCTGCTTATTTTTATTATTTTATGGTTCATTTAAGATCAAGAAACACTCGCCCAGAAACATCTGAAATACAGACAGGCAGAGAGTAGCATTCCCAGGCGGCTGTCCTGCCTGGCATTATCCTGAGTCAACCTCCATCATCCCCGATCGCAAGATCTCGACCCAGTAACCGTCCGGATCGCGGATAAAGGCCAGGCCCTTCATGCCGCCCTCGTCGGGACGCTTGACGAAATCCACACCCAGTTGCTCGAAACGTTCGCAGGCGGCATAGACATCCGGCACGGTGATCGCGATGTGGCCAAAGTGTAAGCTTCCCCATTACGCGGACAGTTTGAAAGTAGAGTTCTTGGTCTGGTGGACGACGGTTGTTTTTTACCCAAAGCAGGTGATGTGCGCGAAGCGCACAAGGCTTCACGCCTGAAAACTGAACACTTCAAACTGAAAACTACCCGGCCGACAGGCCGGGTCACCCCGTAATCGCCCCCTTGCTGGCGCTGGAAACAAGCTTGGCGTACTTGGCCAGCACGCTGCCGGGTTTGGCGTCGGTTTCGCGTGGTTGCCAGGCCTTGCGGCGTTGGTCAAGTTCGGTTTCGTCTACGTGCAGTTCCAGCGTCAGGCTGTCGGCGTCGATGGTGATTTCGTCGCCTTCTTCGATCAACGCGATATTCCCGCCCACCGCAGCCTCGGGCGCCACGTGGCCCACCACCATGCCGTAGGTGCCGCCGGAGAAGCGGCCGTCGGTGATCAGGCCCACCTTGTCGCCGAGGCCGGCGCCGATAATGGCGGAGGTGGGGGAGAGCATTTCGCGCATGCCGGGCCCGCCCTTCGGGCCTTCGTAGCGGATCACGACCACATCGCCGGCCTTGATCTGATTGTCGAGGATGGCGGTCATGCATTGTTCTTCCGAGTCAAATACCCGCGCCGGGCCGCGGATACTGCGCTGGGCGATGCCGGAGATTTTGGCCACTGCGCCTTCCTCGGCCAGGTTGCCCTTGAGAATCGCCAGGTGGCCTTCGGCATAGACCGGGTCATCCCAGGCATGGATAACCTGCTGGTCGCCGCGCGGCTCGGAAGGCACGTCGGCCAGGGTCTCGGCGAGGGTCTTGCCGGTGATGGTGAGCGCGTCACCGTGGAGCAGACCATGATCGAGCAGCATGCGCATCACCTGCGGCACGCCGCCGGCCTCATGGAACTGGGTCACGACATATTCGCCGGAGGGTTTCAGATCGCACAGCACCGGCACTTTGCGGCGGATGGTCTCGAAGTCATCGATGGTGAGATCGACTTCGGCCGCGCGGGCAATGGCCAGCAGATGCAGCACGGCATTGGTGGAACCGCCCAGGGCCATGATCACGGCGATGGCATTCTCGAAGGCCTGGCGGGTGAGGATATCGCGCGGCAGGATCTGTTTGCGAACGGCTTCGACCAGCACGCGGGCCGATTCGGCGGTGCTGGCGCCTTTTTCGGCGTCTTCGGCGGCCATGGTAGAAGAATAGGGCAAGCTCATACCCATGGCTTCAAAGGCCGAGGACATGGTGTTGGCGGTATACATGCCGCCGCAGGAGCCGGCACCGGGGCAGGCGTTGGCTTCCACCTCACGCAGTTCCTCGGCGCTGATCAGTTTGGCGGTGTACTGACCCACCGCCTCGAAAGCGCTGACAATGGTCAGGTCCTTGTCCCGCAGGTGCCCCGGCTTGATGGTGCCGCCATAAACAAAAATCGCCGGGATGTTGAGCCGGGCGATGGCGATCATGGCGCCGGGCATGTTTTTGTCGCAGCCACCGATAGCGAGCATGCCATCCATGCTCTGGCCGTTGCCCACGGTCTCGATGGAATCGGCAATCACCTCACGCGAAACCAGTGAGTAGCGCATCCCCGGCGTGCCCATGGAGATGCCGTCGCTGATGGTGATGGTGCCGAAAATCTGCGGCATGGCGCCGGATTCCCGCGCGGCGGTCTCGGCATGGGTGGCCAGCTCACCCAGCCCCAGATTGCACGGCGTGATGGTGCTGTAACCACTGGCAATCCCGATAATGGGCTTGTCAAAGTCGCTGTCACCAAAGCCGACAGAGCGCAGCATGGCGCGGTTGGGGGTGCGCTGCACACCCTGGGTGACGGTACGGCTGCGCGGGTTGTCGCTCATGGTTAACGGCTCCGTAATTGTCTGGCTGAAATCCGGCCGCCAATTCTACACCAGGGTGACGCGGGAGGGCAGGTCGGGTCAGTGAGCCGACTCAGGCAGGTTTGATGGCGGTGCCGGCCATGACGCGTGAGGAGATGCGCGCGCCCATTTTGGGGTGATACCAGGTCTCGCATTCGCGGAATTGCAGGCCGGCCCGCTTGAACACTTCCGGGGTTTCCCGGTTGATGTGGCAACCACAGGCCACACGGGTCCACAGCGGGTCGATGCGGTCTTGCCAGCGCTGCACTCCGGCGTCCGGCGCGCGTATATGCTCGAAGAACAGCACTTCGCCGCCGGGCTTGAGTACACGTGCCATTTCACGGGCCGCCTTGTCAGGGTCGGGGATGGTGCAAAACACCAGGAAGGCAATAATGCAGTCAACGCTGTTATCCTCCAGCGGCAGGTCTTCTGCCGAGGCTTCCAGCAGGGTGATTTGGGGTTTTACCGGCGTCTCTTCCAGACGCTGACGGGCCCGCCTGAGCATGCCACCTGAGGGTTCAATGCCGATGACCTCAGTGACCTCCGGGCCATACAACGGGAAGTTCACCCCACTGCCGGAGCCGATTTCCAATACTCGTCCATGGGCGTGCGCCATCATGGCCTCGCGGTCGCGATAGACGCCGCGAGTGACCAGATCAAGGACAACGGGGAAAATGCGTTCGGCATAAAAACCCATGTTCAGAACTCCATCGGGGGTGTTCGGGGCCGTCTTAAAGCCCCAGTTTACGCCGCAACCTGGCGGGAGTGAATGTCTCACCTTCGCCGGCTTCAAGCGCCAGCACCAGAGTGACCACGGTGTCATTGAGCGGGGTGGAAACGCCGTGCTGCCGGCCCAGTTCACTGATGACGCCATTCAGTTCACGGATTTCAGTCGGCCGACCGGCCCGGATATCCGCCACCATGGAAGGATAGGCGGCGGCGGTCAGGCCGTTGTTGAGCCGTGCCAGCCACCAGGGCAGCCGGCCGCCGTGGCGCACCAGTAACCGGTAAAGGGGATAGGGCAGGGGCATGGGCAGGCGCCAGGGCAGCCCCGCAGCGTTGAAGGTATCAATGGCCTCGTCGACCACGGCCATAAAAACTGCCCGCAGGTCCGGGTCCAGCAGCAAATCCCGGAAACTGGTGTTGCTGAGCGCGCACAGGGCGTTGTTGAGGTTGATCAGCAGTTTGCCCCGGGCGATGGCCTCATTGCCCCGCGCGACGCGAAAACCGGCCTGGCGCAGGGTCTGATGCAGCGCATCGCGCGGGCCGTCGAGTACCAGGCCGGGATGGGTGGTGATGCGGTAGTGCAGGGGGCTAAATATGGCGGCATTGAACATGATGGTGAGCTGGCGCACCGGGTGACGGGGGAAATGCTGACGTAGACGCTCGGAAACTCCAATACCGTTAAGGCAACTCACCAGCGTGGCGCCGGCCGGTAACTGTGTCTCCAGGTCGGCCAGTACTGCATTCAGTGCCGTGTGCTTGACGGCCAGATAGACGATGTCGGCGGTTTCGGGCAGGCGGTCGCGGATGTCAGGTGTAGCCACTTCGACCAGCGACCGGCCTTCGGCATCCTCAAGGCGCAGTCTGTCCGGGGCCTGGTAGATATCAAGGCGCGAGGGCCGCACCACCAGGGTCACCTGTTCGCCGGCGTCGATCAGGCGGGCGGCCAGCACACCGCCCACTGCACCGGCGCCGATAATGACGTGGTGGTCACTCATATTTCGGCGCCGGTAAAAGGTCGCCCGCGCGCTGCGTTGCGGCGGTTGATCAGTGCCCGCAGGCGGGCCTGGCGACGCTCGGTCAGCGGGTAGCGCCAGGCCAGCATGTAGGCGGCCATATAAAACAGCACCGGCGCGATTACGTAGTACATCTTGAGTGCCAGCAATTGCGGCTCCTCATTGGCTGCGCCGGCTTCGAACTGCGCCAGGTGCAGCAGTCCCAGCGAGAGCCCCACACCCACTGCCATTGAGAATTTCTGGGTCATGCCGGCCAGGGCGAAGATCAGTCCGGTGCGCTGCTCGCCGCTGCGGGCGGTGTCCACGTCCACAATATCGGCCAGCATCGCCAGGGGCAGGAACTGGAAGGCGCCAAAGCAGGTGCCCTTGACGGCAAACAGGATGGTGAAGGCGACAAAATCCCCCGGCCCCAGGAACAGCATGCCCAGACTACCGATACTGGCTACGATCATGGCCATGCAAAAGGCGCGGTGTTTGCCAATGCGCCGGCCCAGCGCCAGCCAGAAGGGAACCGCCAGAATACCCAGCCCGAAGTACATCAGGTACATCAGGCCGATATAGTCGGAAATTTGCACGATGTGGTCCATGAAAAAATACGACAGCGAGCTGCGGAAGGCCTCACCGGTAATGACGATCAGCAGGACCAGCAGCATGCGCTTGAGGGGGCCGTTGTTCTTGAGAATGCGCAGACCTTTGCGCCAGGGAATCTGGTCGCGGCTGATGTTGCGAGGCTCGGCGATAGTGGTCGTAACCAGCAGGATGGTTAACGGCAGCAGAATCAGCATCAACCAGGCCAGGGCGGCGAGGATGGGTGCGTTGCCAGTGCCCAGTTCGCCATCGGTGCCGATCAGCCAGATCACCGACTCCATCAGCCAGCCTTCGGTATAACCCTGTTCATAGCGCCGGCCCAGATGCTGCACCACGGCGGGCACCATGGCGGCCAGCAGCAGGCCGACCAGGATGTAACCCTCACGTGCCGCGGTGACCCGGCTGCGCTGGTGATAGATGGGCGAGAGTTCCGCGCCCCAGGCGCCATAGGGCAGGGTGATCATGGTCCAGCCCAGGTACATTACGGCTGTCCAGATCAACAGATGCCATACATCCACGGGCGGATCGGGCATGAAGATATTGACGATGCCGATCATCATCAGCGGCATGCCCAGCAGCAGCCAGATCTTGCGCCGGCCCAGCGGCGACTCCCAGCGGTCGCTGATGCTGCCAATCAGCGGGTCGGTGATCACGTCCGAAAGCCGGGCCAGGAAGATCATCAGTCCGACCATGGCCAGGGGCAGGCCCAGCTCGCTGGCATAAAACGGTGGCAGATAGATGGCGAGCGGGTAGCCGATGACCGCCAGTGGCATGGCCACCGAGCCGTGGATCAGCAGGGTTGAGCGCTTGAGTACGCCGGACTGACTCATAAAACTGCTCCCGGGATTATTCCGTGACTGCCTCAGGCAAGCCCCCGATTCTGCCGGAGCCCGACGATGCGGGCAATCTGTGGTTTTACGCGGGCGGGGTTTAGCGGATCACCGGATAGATGTCGTAACGGGTGGATTTGCCGATGAGGCTGGTTTCCGGCGCCGGGCCAGGGGCCCGGGGCGCCAGTCGCGGCCGCTTCAGCACCACCCGTCGGTCCGCCGCAGCCAGCGCGGCTTCGAGCAGGGCCTCGATATCCTCGTCCGCGCCGGCAACCTGTTGCAGCAGTTGCATTTCGCGCCCGGGGAGGGCGGATTTACCGCGCGCAGGGTACATCGGGTCCAGGTAAATGACGTCGGCGGCGGGAAAGCGGGCCGAGCTCAGCCAGTGGATGGCGTCGGCACAGACCAGTGTTATTCGTCGGGTCGTGTCGGCTGTGCTGCCGCTGGTTGCGCGAGCGCGATCGAGTGCGTCTTCGAGTAGTGCGGCGATCACCGGCTGCCGTTCAACCAGGGTGACCTCGCATCCCAATGATGCCAGCACAAAGGCATCCCGTCCCAGGCCGCCTGTGGCATCAATGACTCGCGGGGTATGACCGCGGCGCAGGCCCACAGCTCGCGCCAGTGCCTGCTTGCGTCCGCCGCCGTGGCGTCGACGGTAGTCGGCTTCAGGTGAGAGAAAATCTGCGCGTACGGGGTGTTCGCGTGATTCGGGCCGCCACAAGGCCAGGCCGGCTTCATGGCTGACCCGTAGCACCACTTCAGGCCAGGGCGCATCGCGTGCCTGTAATGGCAGCCCGAGTTTCCGGGCCAGTTGCCGGGCGCGGGGCAGGGCGTCCTGGTCAGCTCCGAAGATGCTCATTGACGCCATGGCGACATACCCCCTGCCGCGCCGTACAGGTCGGCACGGTACTCCAGGGCTGACGGCCACCCGCTCCGCCTGGCGTCATTGAGCGGATCAGGTTTCCAGGCGGGTGGCGTCAAACAAAGTGCCCAGACGCTGGGCCAGCATCATGTCGCCATCGAGCTTGAGCTTGCCAGTCATGAAGGCGGTCATCCCGTCGAGTTCGCCGGTCATCAGGTTGACCAGGTCATCGTCGGCCATTTTTATTGTTACGGTGGGGTTTTCGTGCATTCCCTCAGCCACTTCGCAGGCACCGCTGCGGATGATGCAGTACATGGGCTCGGATATGTCGTACTGGATTATGGCATCCATGTTGCCGGCTGTTTCTGCCTTGAATGCGGCAGGCATCAGCTGGATCAGTTCCTTTGCGGTCACGATCTTTCCCCCTTTCTGATTTCGCACACTTGCCGACCAGAATCACGCTGACCGGTGTCCTGCGGTACGTAACATGTTCTCACATCAGTCATTGTGTTACACAAGCTGTCGATAACCGTTCGTCTGACAAATGCTACCCTGTCTCAGTTTTTTGTTGCCAGCCCTGGATAGTTTACATGAACGATAAAGCAAGCCGAATGGCTTTTGCCGATGTGCTCGAAGCATGGGCCTATGCCGAACCGGGCGCGCCAGTGATCCGGGGTTACCACGCGCCCGGCGAGGGGGCGGTGCCGATTCATTTTTTGCATGGCAACGGTTTTGCCGGCGGGGTTTACAGCCCATTTCTGGCGGGTCTTTATCAACGGGGGCACGCCCTGGTTATGCCTGATTGTCAGGGGCATGGCGCCAGTGATGCCGGCAAGCATTTTATTGGCTGGGAAGCCACGGCGCGCCGGGCCGCCCGGATTATGGATGCGCGTCTGTCCGCCGCAGGTGATGTCGCACCGATCGGGCTGGGGCACAGTTTCGGCGGGATTGTTACCCTGTTGATGGCTGCTCGCGAACCGGCGCGCTTCAGTCGCGTGGTATTGCTTGATCCGGTCCTGTTCCCGCATGCCTATGTGCGCATCATCCGGGTGCTGAACTGGCTGGGTGTGGCGCGGCGAATCACCCCCATGGCGCGTCAGGCCATGCGGCGTAACCGGCGCTGGGTCAGTCGTGAGGCTGCCCGTGAAGCGATGCACGAGCGGGGTATTTTCCGTGGCTGGGCGCCGGAAGCACTGGACGCTTATGTACAGTATGCGCTGCGTTGTGATGCCAGCGGTTGTGAGTTATGTACTCCGCCCTGGATGGAGGCGTCGATCTTTTCCAGTGCCCCACCCACGCTGTGGCGGGCGGTGCGACGCGTGCGTGTGCCGGTGGACATCGTGGTGGGCCGCGAGACCTATGACTTTATTCTTCCCTCGGTACAGCGCGCCAGTCGACTCAATCGGCATATCCGTGTGCACACCATCGCCGGCGGTCACTGTTTCATGCAGCAGCGGCCCCTGCAGGCAGCGGATTTTGTTGCCGGGTTGCTGGCGGAATGATCCTGCAAGCTGTGGCATGGAAGCTGTATGATGGCGGGTTTACCGAGCGCCGATTCCGGACTTTTTAAATGAATGCACTGAGTATCAGGGGGCTGACCAAGACTTACGCCAATGGGCTGGTTGCGCTGCATGGCATTGATCTTGACGTCGCCGAGGGCGATTTTTTTGCTCTGCTGGGACCCAATGGCGCTGGCAAGTCGACCACCATCGGGATTCTCAGTTCGCTGGTGAACAAGACCGCCGGCAAGGTGCATGTTTTTGGCCATGACATGGATGCTGAACTGGAAGCGGCCAAGGCCTGCATTGGCCTGGTGCCCCAGGAGGTCAATCTCAACGGCTTCGAAAAGCTTTTCCAGGTGCTCGTGAACCAGGCCGGTTATTATGGTCTGCCGCGCCGGCGAGCGCGGGAGCGTGCCGAGACCTGTCTGCGAGAGCTGGGCTTGTGGGACCGGCGTGATGATATTACCCGCAATCTCTCCGGCGGTATGAAGCGCCGCCTGATGATTGCCCGGGCGCTGGTGCACCAGCCGCGCCTGCTGATCCTGGACGAACCCACCGCCGGCGTCGATATTGAGATCCGGCGTTCCATGTGGGCTTATTTGCAGGAAATCAATGCCGCTGGCACGACCATTATCCTTACCACCCATTATCTGGAGGAGGCCGAGCATCTGTGTCGCAACATCGCCATCATTGATGAGGGCCGGATCATAGAGAACACCAGCATCCGCGCCCTGTTACGGCGCATGAACACAGAGGTTTTCATGCTGACCCTGGATGGTGATCTGGCTCAGCCTCCCGAATTGCCAGGGCATGATTGCCGGCTGGTGGACCCGCATACGCTGGAGGTGGCGGTCCACCGGGGCCAGAGTCTCAATTCCCTGTTCGCGGCGCTCAGTGAGCAGGGTGTGACCGTGGTCTCCATGCGCAACCGCAATAACCGGCTGGAGCAGCTTTTCCTGCAACTGGTCCGGCTGGACGAAGGGCGATTGGAATCCACCCGACGGCGTGAAGCCGATGCCCGCCTGGCCGGGGGAGGGCAGAGATGAGTTTCTGGCGCTACTACATCCCCTTTGAAACCATTGTTATCCGCGAGACCCAGCGCTATACGCGCATCTGGGTGCAGACCATTGTGCCGCCGGCGATCACCATGACATTGTACTTTGTGATTTTCGGCAGCCTCATTGGCCGGCGAATCGGCGAGATGGGCGGGGTCCCTTTTGTCGATTATATCGCGCCTGGCATCATCATGATGGCAGTGATTACCAACGCTTATTCCAATGTCGTTTCGTCCTTTTTCGGTGCCAAGTTCCAGCGCCATATTGAGGAAATTCTGGTTGCGCCGGTGCCCAACTGGGTCATTATCCTCGGCTATGTCGCCGGCGGTGTGGGTCGGGGTCTGCTGGTGGGGCTGGTGGTGACTATTGTGGCCAGTTTCTTTGTCAGCTTCCGCATTCATAACCTGGCGGTGGTGGTTTCGGTGGTGGCGCTGACCTCGGTACTGTTTGCGCTCGGTGGGCTGATCAATGCCATTTTCGCCAAAAAATTCGATGATATTTCCATCGTGCCCACGTTTATTCTGACTCCGCTGACCTACCTGGGCGGGGTGTTCTACACCATCAGCATGTTGCCGGAGTTCTGGCAAAAAGTGTCGCTGGTTAACCCCATCCTTTATATGGTCAATGCCTTCCGCTACGGTTTCCTGGGTCAGTCGGATGTCCCCCTGGCGGTGGCTTATGGCCTGATTATCGGGTTTATTGTGGTGCTCTTTTGTTTTTGTCTGTGGCTGATTAATCGCGGGACCGGCATCCGTAGCTGAGCCGGGTCTGCCAGAAACAGTAAAAATAAAGTAGGATCATGCACAGTGCGTACCGGGCTGTGCCAAAAGAACCCGGGCGCGGGAGAGGAGACCCGGAATGATTCATGCACCAAAAAATATTGCCCCCCAGGTCGAGAACACCTATTACAACTTTATGCTTGGGGATTTCCCGGATGGGGGTTATTGCGGCGCCTGGTTGTTGCGCCATCCGGATAATCTCAATATGCAGCTGGTCGGGTTTGGGTCGCGCTGGGATAACGTTCATGCCTGGGGCCTGGACGTGTTCCGGGAGTCGGGCGAAGAGGACATGGTCGGGTTCTTCGGTCCCGAGGAAGAGTTTCTGGTCTGGTATGGCGAAATGGTCGACGCCGGCCTGCTGGCCGCTGACCCTGCCGACGGCGACCAGGTCCGCGCTGCACTGGCCCGGGCCAGGGACCCGGACTCCTGGGCTGATATATATGAACCCGAAGAATAAGCCCGGCGAATGCCGGGCTTATTCTTCGGGCGTTGTTACGTGGTTAAGTGGTTACGTGATTAGGTGATGGACTAGCCGCGCTGCGCGGCTATTTCAGCTTTGTCAGGAAGGCGTCGAATAGCGTTTCCACCTCCGGCAGCACCTCCCGCAGTGTATGACCTGCATTCAGTACGTGCAGGGTGGCGCTGTGCTGACGGGCGAAGGCCAGGCTTTGCTCTACCGGGACCACGTCATCGTGCCAGCCGTGCACAATTTCAGTGTGCACGGCGCCGGCGTCGGGCGCCTTGGCATTATTAACTCCGGGGATGTTGAGCGCTGGCGCCATCAGGAATAGCCCGCGGGGTTTGAGTTCGGTTGCCGCTGCGGCGGAGACCCAGCCGCCCAGACTGGAACCCACCAGCACCAGGGTATCGGCAGGCGGCAGGTCCATGGCCAGCAGGTCTTTTAACCGCACTTGCGGATCCCTGCTGTGGGTGTAGTCCGGGCTGTGTACGGTCAGGCCGTGGTTTTCGCCGATATTCGCCAGAGCCCGGATCTTGGTGCCCCACGGGCCGCTTTCCATGCCGTGGGCGAAATACACGTGATGTACAGTCCTCATTACTTTCTCCTGTGTACGTGGCATTCTCTCGCAGTACCCGCCTGTGGCAAAGTTGGGCTGAAATGGCCTGTGACCGGAGCATCAGAATGAAAAAACGCAGTCGGCTGATCAGCGCAGGACGTGATCCGCGACAGCAGCACGGCATTGTCAACCCGCCCGTGTATCGGGCCTCGACAGTGCTGTTTCCGGATCTGGATGCGCTGGAGCATGCCTCAAGGCGCCCCTTTGAGGGGGTCTACTACGGTCGTCACGGCACCCCCACCACCTTTGCTTTTGAAGCGGCCATGGCTGAACTGGAGCGCGCCGAGCGCGCTATTGCTGTCAGCTCGGGGCTGGCTGCCATCGCGGTGTCGTTGCTGGCCTTCCTGGAACAGGGGGACCATGTGCTGGTGGCCGATAATGTTTACGGTCCCACGCGCATTTTCTGTGACAACTTCCTGCAGCAGATGGGGGTCCAGACCACCTATTACGATCCACTGCTTGGCGAGGATATCAAGTATCTGATGGACACGCGCACGCGTGTGGTATTCATGGAATCGCCAGGCTCGCTGACCTTTGAGGTTCAGGACGTGCCGGCTATTGCCCGTGAAGCACGGGCACAGGGCGTGGTCAGCGTGATCGACAATACCTGGGCCACGCCGCTTTATCTGCCGGCGATCGAGCACGGGGTGGATATTTCCCTGCATGCCGCCACCAAGTACATCACCGGCCATGCGGATGCCATGCTGGGGGTGATCAATACCCGTGAGGAATATTTTACGCGTCTCAAGCGTACCGCCGTGACTCTCGGGAACTGCCCCGGCTCGGAGGAGTGCAATCTGGGTTTGCGGGGTTTGCGGACGCTGGATGTGCGGCTTGAACGTCATGGTCGCACGGCGCTGCAAATTGCCGAGTGGTTGCAGGGGCAGCCGGAAGTCCGTCGTGTGCTGCACCCGGCGCTGCCGGACGACCCCGGCCATGCCCTGTGGCAGCGCGATTTCGAGGGCGCCTCGGGGCTGTTTTCCTTCATCCTCAATCCGGTCAGTCGCACGCAACTCGCCGCTATGCTCGATGGCCTCGAGCATTTCGGGATGGGGTATAGCTGGGGCGGCTACGAAAGTCTCATCCTGCCGGTGGATCCGCCGTCGCTGCGCACGGCCACGCAGTGGGAAGAGCCGGGTCAGGTGATCCGTGTGCATGCGGGCCTGGAAGACCCGGAAGATTTGATTGCCGATCTGGCTGCGGGACTGGCGAGGTTGTAAACCCGCGCGAAGCGCGGGCGTTGTCCGTTTTCAGATTGGGGGCTGGCCAGCGGCCATTATGATGATTGCGTGGGGTTCGCCATTCACGCTTCATGGTTACAATCTATCAGCGTGGTGGCCGAACGCGCGAGGGGCGTGGTCTGAAAACTGAAAACTTCAAACTGAAAACCGGCGCGGATGCGCCTGGTTTACCGCTGCCGGCGCGATTCTGCTTTCCCTCACCGGCTTACTCGCATGTCTGGAATGCCGGGCTGGGGAGACTGATGCTCCGTCTGGTGGGGCGACCTGATGAGTCCGAGGTGCGCCGCTTGGGCGCACAGCTCTACGCCGGGGACCCGCTGGCGGACGAGGTGGCCAGATGGGTTCTGGAGCGGGGGATGAGTGAGGCCCAGCCGCTGATTTTGCGGGCGTTGGACGAGGGCATTGAGCAGGTGCCGGAGGCGCCCGAGTCGCTGCGCTCGCTGTTTGCCCAGGTGGATGAGTTCCCGGCCTGGGTGGATCGAGACAAGCTGGCGCTGGCCAGCGAGCTGGTACGCCGCAGTGGGCCGCTGGGCGGTTATGTGTTGCGTGACCTGGCTTTGATCGGGGGTTATCAGTCCTCGGCGATCAACAAGCCGTTGGTGTTTACCGGCGCGCTGGATGGCTCTGCTGCCAACCGTATTTCAGAGACCAATAATTTCTGGATTGATATTACCCGCGAAAATGGCCTGGAGCGTTTCGCCCCCGGGGTGAGAACGGCAGTGCGGGTGCGGGTGATGCATGCCTTGCTGCGGGTGCGTATCCAGAACAACCCGGCCTGGCGTAACGAGCAGTGGGGCTTGCCTATTAACCAGGCAGACCTGGTGACTACCAATCTGGCTTTCTCGGTGGTGTTCCTGAGTGGCCTGCGCATGCTGGGCTTGCAGATCTCGCGCCGCGAAGCCGAGGCGGTGATGCATTTATGGCGCTATATTGGCTACTTGCTGGGGATCAACGTCGAGCTGCTGCCCGAGACCGAGAAAGCGGGCATCCACCTGCTGTACTGCCTGACTATAGCTCAGCCCGGCGCCGATGAGGACTCGCGGGCGCTGGCCGCGGCCTTGCTGGAGGAGCCGCTGGCGGCGGCTTACCCCGTGCAGCCATGGAAGCGGGCCATGCGTGTGCGCTTTCATCATGGCCTGAGTCGTTATTTCCAGGATCGTCACGCCTGTCGGGCGCTGGGAATCCGACCCACACCCTGGGTGCTGGTCGGGCCAACGCTGTTTGCAGGCGTCACGCTGCTGGAGCTGTTGAGGCGCGTGGTGCCGGGGCTGCGAGGGCGCTACGTGGGATGGGGCGGGCGTTACCAGGTGTGGTTCAACCGCAAATTGCAGGCGGGCAGGGAGGCGACCTATACGCCGGTGGACAGTCTGCGACGCTAATTCTATATCTAACTTTAACAAAATTATATAACTTATTGTTTTAGGTCTAATGTTTTAGGGCTTAAGACGTCTTAAGACTTTAGACATTAGACTTAAAACGGCCGGGCGAAGCCCGGGCCGACTGGCCCGATCCGGGTCATGCCGTCACAATACGGTTATGAAACCGACCCCTGACATGCTGGATGAGGCGCTGGCCGGGCTGGCGCCGGCCTGCGTGTGGGTGGCCTACAGTGGCGGGGCGGATTCCTCTGCGCTGCTGGTGCTGGCACGGGATTGGGGGCAAGCGCGCAATGTGCCGATCCGGGCGGTGCATGTAAATCACGGCATTGCCTCTGAGGCAGGCGACTGGGCGCGGCGCTGTCAGCGCCAGGCTGAATCGCTGGGAGTGGCACTGGAGGTGCTGACGGTGACGGTACCGGAAAAGCCTGTCGAAGGGCTGGAAGCGGCGGCTCGCGAGGCGCGTTATGCCGCGCTGGGCGCGCGATTGGGCCTGGGAGATGTGCTGCTTGTGGCCCAGCACGCTGATGATCAACTTGAGACCTTTCTGTTGCAGGCCCTCCGAGGAGCCGGGCCGGGTGGTCTGGCGTCCATGCCGGTGCGGGCGCGCCTGGGGGTTGGCTGGCTGGCAAGACCGCTGCTGAAGTGTAGTCGGACCGGCCTGGCCGAGCTTGCCGCCGAGCACAGGCTCGACGTGATCGAAGATCCGTCAAATACAGACCCGGCACTGGATCGCAGTTATCTGCGCAACGAAGTGCTGCCTGCCGTCTACCGGCGCTGGCCTTCGGCGGCGGTGACAATCTCGCGCAGTGCGGCCTTGTGTGCCGAGACGGCGGTGCTGGTTGAGTCACTGGGTGCCGGGGAGCTGGGGCGGCTGATGGATAACGCGGGCCGGTTGTCGGTGCCGGGCTTGCTGAGCCTGGATGCACCGCGCCGGCATGCGGTGCTGCGCAGTTGGCTGGTGCGCCGGGGTTTGCCTCTGCCCTCACGGGTCAAGCTGCAGGCCATGGTCACTGAGGTCGCCGGAGCGGCACATTCGCGCAATCCCTGCCTGGGCTGGCCAGGGGGAGAAGTACGCCGGCACCGGCAACGTCTGTACGCAATGCCTCCCCTGGGTGATTTACCGTCCGGGGTGGGTCTGGAACTTGCGCGTTCGGCACCGGTGACGCTACCGGGCGGGCTGGGGCAAATGGCACTGGTACGGCGTAGTGCGGGGGCGGGGCTCGACCCCGGGCAACTGGCCGGTCGCCGGCTCATGTTGCGCTGGCGGGAGGGTGGCGAGCGCCTGATGCCGGCGGGGCATCGGGTGCGGCGGACACTCAAGGACTGGTTGCGCGAGCAGGGCGTGGTGCCGTGGATGCGTGCGCGTCTGCCGCTGTTGTATGTGGATAATGAGCTGGCGGCGGTTGCGGATTTGTGGGTTGCGGCCGACTTCGCCGCGGCCGCTGGCACGCCGGCCATCAGTCTGGTCTGGCCGGGTCGGCCGGCACTTTTCTGAGGTCGGCAACCGCATTTCCCGCGTTGTGACGCGGGGGGATATCTGGTAGATTTTACTCCCGTTCCAGCACCATCCCTGCGGCCATCTGCACCGCCTGGGCAGGCTTTCCACGACCGCCGAGACGGGCCAAGCGCCGCGCGGCGCCAGGAACGAGGACTGATGACTCAATTTATATTTGTTACCGGCGGCGTGGTTTCATCCCTGGGCAAGGGGATTGCCGCCGCGTCGCTGGGCGCAATTCTTGAAGCCCGTGGCCTCAGCGTGGCCATGGTCAAGCTCGACCCCTACATCAATGTGGATCCGGGCACCATGAGCCCCTTCCAGCATGGCGAGGTCTTTGTGACCGGGGATGGCACCGAGACGGATCTCGATCTTGGCCACTACGAGCGCTTTGTGCGCACCATCACCGGCCGCCACAGCAATTACACCACCGGGCGAATCTACGAAAGCGTGATTTCCAAGGAACGCCGGGGTGATTATCTGGGTGCGACGGTACAGGTCATTCCGCATATCACTGACGAGATCAAGGCCTCGATCCGCGCCGGCGCCGGTGAGGCGGATATCTGTCTGGTGGAGATTGGCGGTACCGTGGGTGATATTGAATCGCTGCCCTTTCTGGAAGCGATCCGCCAGATGGGCGCCGAGCTTGGCCCACGCCAGGCACTGTTCATGCACCTTACACTGGTGCCCTATATCGCCACTTCCGGTGAGATCAAGACCAAGCCCACGCAGCATTCGGTCAAGGAGCTGCGCTCCATTGGTATCCAGCCGGATATCCTGCTGTGCCGTGCCACCGGCCCGGTGCCCGACGATGAGCGACGCAAGATTGCGTTGTTTACCAATGTGGCAGAACGCGCGGTGATCTCGGCGGTGGATGTGGACAATATCTACCGTATTCCGCTGGTGCTGCGTGATCAGGGGCTGGATGACATTGTGCTCGAACATCTGGGGCTGGACCTGCCGGCGGCGGATTTGTCGGAATGGGAGCGGGTAATCGAGGCCTCGGCCCGTCAGGATGCGACGGTGACGGTGGGCATGATTGGCAAGTATGTGGATCTCACCGACGCTTATATGTCGCTGAACGAGGCGCTCAAGCACGCCGGCATTCAGACGGGTACGCGGGTGGAAATCCGCTATATCGACTCTGAGCAGGTGGAAAGCGAGGGCGTGCAGCAAACGCTGGCCGGTCTGGATGCCATCCTGGTGCCGGGCGGCTTTGGCTTGCGCGGGGTGGAAGGCAAGATTGCCTCGGTGCGTTATGCGCGCGAGCAGGGAATTCCCTATCTCGGTATCTGCCTGGGGATGCAGGTGGCGGTGATCGAGTATGCCCGCAATGTGGCGGGTCTGGCCGGGGCCCACAGCACTGAATTTGAGCCCGATGCGCCACATCCGGTGGTGGGCCTGATCAACGAGTGGATGACCCCCGAGGGTCAGAAAGAACTGCGTTCGCTGGACAGTGATTTGGGCGGCACCATGCGCCTGGGCTCACAACCGGCGCAGCTTCAGGATGGCACACTGGCGCATCGCATCTACGGTCGCACGGAAATCGCCGAGCGCCATCGTCATCGCTACGAGGTCAATAACCACTATCTGGAACAAATCGAACAGGCGGGGCTGGTGATTTCCGGTCGTTCCTTTGATGGCCGTCTGGTGGAGGTGGCCGAGTTGCCTGATCATCCGTGGTTTCTGGGCTGTCAATTTCACCCAGAGTTCACCTCCACACCGCGTGACGGGCACCCGCTTTTCAGCAGCTTTGTCACGGCCGCGCGGGAAGTGCAGGCCGCGCGCGCCCATGCGGATGGTGAGCAGGCATGAAGCTGTGTGATTTCGAAGTCGGGCTGGACCAGCCGCTGTTTCTGATCGCCGGCCCCTGTGTGGTGGAAAGCGAGCAACTGGCGGTGGATACCGCCGGGCAGTTGCGCGAGATCTGCGCACGCCTGGAAGTGCCGCTGATCTTCAAGTCTTCCTTTGACAAGGCCAACCGTTCCTCGCACGACAGCTTTCGTGGCCCGGGCATCGCCGAAGGCTTGCGGGTGCTGGCCGAGGTGCGCCGTCAGGTGGGCGTGCCGGTACTGACCGATGTGCACGAGGACACGCCGCTGGAGGACGTGGCGGCGGTGGTTGATGTACTGCAGACGCCGGCCTTCCTCTGTCGCCAGACCAATTATATCCAGCGCGTGGCCAGTCAGGGTCTGCCGGTGAATATCAAGAAGGGCCAGTTTCTGTCGCCCTGGGATATGGCCAATGTCACCGCCAAGGCGCAGGCAGTCGGTAATGACCGGATTATGGTCTGTGAGCGCGGCGTGTCATTCGGATATAACAATCTGGTTTCAGACATGCGCGGGCTCGCGGTCATGCGCAATACCGGCTGTCCGGTGGTGTTCGATGCCACCCATTCGGTGCAGTTACCGGGCGGGCAGGGCAGCAGCTCCGGGGGGCAGCGTGAATTTGTCCCGGTGCTGGCGCGCGCGGCCGTGGCCAGCGGGGTTGCAGGGTTGTTTATGGAAACCCACCCCGAGCCGGAGAAAGCACTCAGTGACGGGCCCAATGCCTGGCCGCTGTCACGCATGGCCGGCCTGCTGGAGACCCTGGTGGCGCTGGACCGGACGGTAAAATCACATGGTTTTGAGGAAACGGATCTGCTGGCCGGAGGTTAATCACCCGGCCCGATGATCAACCTGTCTTTATCACGATCCAGACAATGGAGTATTCATGGCGAGCATTTCCCACATTCAGGGGCGTGAAATTATTGATTCCCGCGGCAATCCCACTGTGGAGGCCGAGGTCACGCTGGATAACGGCGTAACCGGACGTGCGGCGGTCCCTTCGGGCGCCTCGACCGGAGCCCGCGAGGCCGTGGAGTTGCGCGACGGGGACACATCCCGCTATCTCGGCAAGGGCGTGCAGAAGGCGGTGGCGCACGTTAATGGCGAAATTCGCGACGCGCTTACGGGCCAGGTGGTAGACGACCAGGCGGCGCTGGACCGGGCATTGATTGATCTGGATGGCACCGAGACCAAGTCTCGCCTGGGCGCCAACGCCTTGCTGGCAGTGTCGCTGGCCGCCGCCCGTGCCGGTGCGTTGTCCTGGAATCAGCCGTTGTATTACTACCTTGGGGGCCCCACGGCCCAGGCGCTGCCGGTGCCGATGATGAATATTCTCAACGGCGGGGCGCATGCCGATAACAGTGTGGATATTCAGGAGTTCATGATTCTGCCCACGGGTGCAGCTAACATCAGCGAGGCGATTCGCTGTGGCGCCGAGGTGTTCCATGCCCTCAAGGCCGTGCTGCGCGAACGCGGCCTGGGGACGGCGGTGGGTGACGAAGGCGGGTTTGCCCCGGATCTTGCCTCCAACGAGGCGGCGCTGGAAACCATTATTGAAGCCATTGGCCGGGCCGGTTACCAGCCGGGGGGTGATGTGTGGCTGGGGCTGGATGTGGCGAGTTCCGAGATTTATCGAGATGGCCAGTATCATCTTGATTCCGAGAACCGCAGCTTTGATGCCGCCGGCTTTGCCGAATATCTCTCGGGGCTGGTGTCACGCTATCCCATCATTTCCATTGAGGATGGCATGGCCGAAGATGACTGGGAGGGCTGGGCCATCCTGACCCGCGAACTCGGCAAGCACGTGCAATTGGTCGGCGATGACCTGTTCGTGACCAACACGGCCATTCTCGCCGAGGGAATTGAAAAGCAGGTGGCCAACTCCATTCTCATCAAGCCCAATCAGATCGGGACGCTGACCGAGACCCTGGCAGCCATCGAGATGGCGACCGGGGCCGGCTATAGCGCCGTGGTCTCGCACCGCTCGGGTGAGACCGAGGATGACACGATCGCTGATCTGGCGGTGGCAACCACCGCGACCCAGATCAAGACCGGCTCCATGTGTCGCTCCGACCGGGTGGCCAAGTACAACCAGTTGCTCCGGATTGAGGAACAGCTCGGCGAGCGGGCCGAATATCCGGGGCTGGCTGCCTTCCCGGTAAAGCCCGGGGTGTGACGAATCACCGGGGGGCTTGAGCGGGCCTTTGCGGCAGCCGGATAATGCCTGCGGAAATACCGGGCAGGGCGACGGGGAGGCGAGACGCTTTTGGGCCAGGCCGGATCGGTTGTAATGAAGGTGTTGCTGGCGTTGCTGCTGGTGCTGCTGCTGTTGCTGCAGTATCGGTTGTGGATGGCCGAAGACGGCGTGCGCCAGATGTGGCAACTGCGCGCCACGGTGGCCGAGCAGCGTGCCGAGAATGCCGAGCTGCGTCGGCGCAACGAGGCGCTGGAGGCCGAGGTGGAAGATCTTCGCCAGGGGCAGGATGCACTGGAAGAGCGTGCCCGCAGTGACCTGGGGATGATCCGCGAGGGCGAAGTGTTTTTCCAGATTGTGCGTGATCCTTCGGAGTCCGGCGATGAGCAGGACTGAAGCCGCCAGCACAATCTGGGCGGTGATGCCGGCCGCCGGCCGCGGCTTGCGTCTGGGGGCGGAAATACCCAAGCAATACCTGTCGCTGGCTGGCCGGCCCTTGCTGGCACACAGCCTTGCGGTGTTGCTGGCTGAAGCCCGCTTTGCCGGGGTGGTGCTGGTGGTGGCGCCGGGCGATGAGCGCTGGCGGGATATCCCCGGGGTCGAAGAACAGCGGGTGCAGATAGTGCACGGCGGGACGGAGCGCCACGAGTCAGTACTGCAGGGGCTGAAGGCGGTGCCCGCGGCGGGTGACCCCTGGGTGGCGGTACATGATGCGGCTCGGCCCTGTCTGGATGCGGCGGATCTCACGCAACTGCTGGACGGGCTGGACAGCGATGATTGCGGCCGTATTCTGGCCGCCCCGGCCGCAGATACGCTCAAGCAGGTGGACGAGGCCGGGCAGATTCAGGCCACGCTGGACCGTTACGGGATCTGGCAAGCGCAAACACCCCAGGTGTTCAGGCGCTCACAACTGCTGGCGGCGCTGCAGGACTGCGCGCGCTCGGGTTTTGTGCCGACCGACGAGGCGGCGGCGGTGGAGCAGGCGGGTGGCCGTGTGGCGGTTTGCATGGCACGCTCGCCCAACCCCAAGATAACCACCACGGCCGATTTGCGCCTGGCCGAGGGGCTGCTGGCCCGGCGCGACTGATAATTATTGATCCGGAGACAGCGAAAAATGCGAATTGGTCAGGGTTTTGATGTGCATGCCTTTGGCGAGGGTGACAGTGTGGTGTTGGGCGGGGTGCGTATTGCCCACAGCCACGGGCTGAAGGCGCATTCCGACGGCGATGTGCTCGCTCACGCCCTGTGTGATGCCCTGATCGGTGCCGCCGGACTGGGCGATATTGGCCAGCATTTCCCCGACTCTGATCCTGCCTTTGCCGGTGTGGACAGCATGGAGCTGCTTTCGCAGGTCCGGCGCATGCTGCGTGATCGCGGCCTCAGCCTGGTCAATGCCGATACCACGGTCGTGGCGGCCGCGCCCCGTCTGGCGCCCCATGTGCCGGATATGCGTGACCGCCTGGCGGCGGTGCTGGAAGTTGATCGCAGCCTGATCAACGTCAAGGCCACCACGACCGAAGGGCTGGGCTTTACCGGGCGTGGCGAAGGCATTGCCGCCTTCGCCTCGGTGTTGCTGGACGCGCCTCAATTTGATGCCCCTGTTGCGCCGGAGGCCCCGGTTGACGGTTACTGACGACCCGCTCGCAGAGTTGCCCTTTGCCCTCGGGGGACCTGTTGCTCGCGCCTTGATCCGCAAGACACCGGAAGACTTTCTGGTCACCGAACTGCCTGTTGTGGGGCCTGATGATAGCGGTCAGCACTTGCTGGTGCGGGTGCGAAAGCGCAATTGCACAACCCCGGACGTTGCCCGTGAGCTGGCCCGGCAGTGTGGTGTCGCGCGCCGCGCCGTTTCGTGGGCCGGGCTGAAGGATCGCCAGGCGGTGGCCGAACAGTGGTTTTCTATTGATCTGGCGGGACGGCCTGATCCCGGGCTGGCCGCTGGCCCGGGGTTTGAGGTGCTGGAGGCCCGGCGGCACAGCCGCAAGCTGCGCCGTGGCGCGCTTGCCGGCAATGCTTTTGAATTGCTGCTGCGCGAGGTTGAAGGCGATCACGACGAAATTGATGCGCGCCTGATCCGTGTCCGGCAGGGCGGGGTGCCCAACTATTTCGGGCCCCAGCGTTTCGGGCGCCGGGGCGATAACGTTGATCAGGCGCTGGCGATGTTCTCCGGCAAGCTGCGGGTCCGCGGACGGGAACAGCGCGCAATTCTTTTGTCGGCAGCCCGCTCGCATATCTTCAACGCGATTGCAGGTGAACGAGTCAGTGCGGGTGACTGGGGTCGCGCCCTGCCCGGCGATGTGCTGCAGTGGCAGGGCAGCCGCAGCCATTTTCTGTGGGAGGGCGATGAAATCGAACGAATTGAGTCGCAGATTGCAGCACTTGAATTGCATCCCACGGGCGCCCTGTGGGGGCACCAGGGCAGTCAGGCGGCAGCCGATGTGGCCACACGGGAAGAGGCTGTCATGGCCGTATATCCCGAGTTGGCGCAGGGGCTGGCAGACGCGGGTATGGATTCAGACCGTCGCCCCTTGCGACTGGCTGTGAGTGAACTCGAATGGACCTGGCAGAACGACACGCTGCGCCTGCGCTTCACCTTGCCCCCGGGCGCTTACGCGACAACGGTTCTAAGAGAAGTTTTAAGTGTTACGTGATTACGTGATTACGTCGCGGTACGGACCGTTGCAGAACTGAAAGCCATGGCGCACGCGCCGATTACTTGTCAGGATGGGGTCGCGAAATGGACGCGAAATTTTCGCGAAATGAAAATATTTGTGGTTGTGGATGTGGTCGGGGCCTGGCGGGACAGGCTTGCGGTGCGCTCGGGTGAAATAAAAGCCTGATCCATTCCGATAAGCGCCAGATACCGGTTACCCCAACCAACCGAACTCGC
>PWYF01000262.1 GCA_003567955.1 Thiotrichales bacterium | reverse complement strand
GGAACACGATGGGGAAATCCGGGCCCACACGCTCGCGTACCGCGGCCACCAGCTCGGTGGCAAAACGGGTGCGCTTGAGCAGGGTGTCGCCGCCATACTGGTCCGTGCGCTTGTTGGTCACTTCCCAGAAGAACTGATCAATCAGGTAGGCATGGGCGCCATGGATCTCGACGCCGTCAAAGCCCAGCCGCTGCGCGTTGCCGGCCGCCCGGGCGAAACTCTCGATGACCTCGGCGATATCGGCTTCGCTCATGGCGTGCGGTTCGGGTGATTTTTTGTACACCGGATGCGGAATTGCCGAAGGGCCGTAACCGGGCACAAGAGAGTCATCGCCGCATTTGCCGGGGCGGCGGATGGTGCCCACATGCCAGAGCTGGGGCATGATTTTACCGCCGGCCGCATGCACGGAGGCCACCACGCGCTTCCATCCCTGCAGCGGCAGGTCGCCATCAAAGGCCGGCACATCGGCATAGCCACTGGCGGCCGGATGGCCCACCGTGGTGCCTTCGGTGATGATCAGCCCCACGCCGCCGGCAGCGCGGCGGGTGTAGTAATCCACCACCTTGTCGCCGGGCACGTTCCCGGGTGACTGGTTGCGTGTCATGGGCGCCATGACCACCCGGTTCGGCAGCTGCAGCGAACCATAGCTGAAGGGGCGGAAGAGGGCGTCGAAGTTCTGTTTGCTCAAGGGATTATTCTCCG
The DNA here is from genome assembly GCA_003567955.1 of Thiotrichales bacterium. Classification (GTDB taxonomy): domain Bacteria; phylum Pseudomonadota; class Gammaproteobacteria; order UBA5335; family SLRW01; genus SLRW01. Next base: position 21,281 of record PWYF01000262.1, on the reverse strand, counting down.
TATCAGGTCAGGGCGCCGCCATCGACGTTAAGACAGGTGCCGGTGGTGTAGGAGCCGGCATCGGACACCAGGTAGAGCACCGCGCCGGCCATTTCCTCCGGCTGCGCCGGCCGACCCAGGGGAATCGACGGCAACACGTAATTGAGGATTTCCTCGTTCTGTGTCAGTGCCGAGGCCAGCCGGGTATCGGTCAGTCCGGGCAGCAGGGCGTTGACGCGAATGCCAAGGTTGCCGCACTCCTTGGCGAAGGCCTTGGTCATGTTGATGACCGCGCCCTTGGTAATGGAATAGGCGCCCTGCATCTGGCCCGGTCGCACGCCGTTGATGGAGGCTACGTTGAGGATGGCGCCGCCGCCTTTTTCCTTCATCAGGTTGCCGGCCTTGACGCAGTGATAGAAATAGCCGCGCAGGTTGACCTCCACGGTCTTGTCGAAGGCGCCCATATCGGTATCGAGGATATGGCCGAAGTACGGGTTGGTGGCGGCATTGTTGACGAGGATATCCGGGCCGCCGCCATGTTCCTGCACGATCTGTTCGTAGAGGGCGTCGATCTGCTCCAGATTACCGCCATGGCAGGCGATGGCGCTGGCCTTGCCGCCGGCCTCAATAATGGACTGCTTCACCGGCTCCAGGCTTTCGGCCTTGCGACTGGAGAGGATCACATGAGCGCCATAGGCGGCGAGCAGGCGGGCGGTGGCCTCGCCAATGCCGCGGCTGGAGCCGGTGACCAGGGCCACGCGGCCGCTGAGATCAAACAGGTCGCTGGGGGTTGCCATAATACTTACTCCGTAGAAGTTGCAGCTGAAGTGGGGGCTGAAGCCACCGTGCCCGGCTTGTGCAGGGACGGCTCGACCATGGCGATCACATGGTCGGCATAGGCTTCAGCGGTCATTTTCAGGCGCCGGTATTTCCAGCGCTTGAGATACCAGTCCTGGAGCAGGGCATTGATGCCGGCCGCGGTGAGCTCCGGGTTCACATCCCCGAATAGCCCCCGGGCCTGACCATCCAGGATGATGTCGCGGAATACTTCCTCGGTGCGCAGATCACCCTGCAGGGCGGCTTCCATCTGCTCCTTGCCGAGGTGGCGGGCTTCCATGAAAGAGAAGAAGAACCAGTCCTGCAGCGCATCGGTGAGATAGACCCAGGCGCGAATCGCGGTCCGGAACCGTTGCACCGGGTCCTCAACGCCTTCCAGGCAGTCACACAGTACCCGGGCAGTGAGGTCACGGCCATACTCCTGGATCAGGCGAACCAGTTCTTCCTTGCTGCCGATATAGGCGTACAGGGCGCCCATGCTGAGCCCGCTATGGCGACTGAGGTCACGCAGGGTCATGGCCTGGAAACCGGTGCGGTTGGCCAGCGCCAGGGTGGCATCAATAATGCGCGCCAGATTGCGCAGCGCGGTGGGTTTTTTCTTGACCTGGATGTGACCGTGATGACGGGCGTAGACCGCCTCGCAAATCGCCATGCGAGACAAATCGACCTGGCTTCTGAACTCTTTGAGCGTGAGCATCGCACGGCCTCGTACCGACAATGGCGCCCACGTTAGGCCCCGCCCGCCCGGATGTCAATATAAAACGAACGTTCGTTCGGTAAATCGTGGTTACGTGGTTACGTGATTAGGTGGTTACGTCGCGCTATGGTGCGCTGCAGACCTGAAAACGCGTCACACGCGCCGGTATGTTTTTAAGCAGCAACACAGGCGCCGTGCGAGCGAGATAAACAGAAGACGCCAGATTCCTGGTTGCTTTTCTTTAGATCAACACAGATCAGTACGGTAAGCAGTCGATTCACCCGTTATATACCGCTTGCATCTCACACTCATTTCGCGACAAACAACACAAGTTATCGGCGCGTGTCGCGGATAGTCATGTCTGCAACAGTCTCTCCCGCGACGTAACCACCTAATCACTTAACCACGTAATCACGTCACCACCGATATTTATCCCACAGCTCCGGGTTGGCCCAGTTTCTGGGGCTGAGCCAGTCGGGCGTGCGCTTGTAGTTGGCGATGTCGTAGGTGGCCAGCAGCAGGGGCGGGTCGGCTTCACGGTAATGGCCGTGAATACTCAGGCCCAGGGCAATGAAGGTGTCCGGGGTCCAGTGGGTGTCTCGTTGCTCCGGCACAATTACGGCGAAGCGCTGGGCCTGCACATCCCGCAGCCGGGCCAGCAGGGCCGCGCCCTGGTGCGGCGTGACCTGCTCCAGGTAACCGGCGACCAGGGCAAAATCATATTGAGTGTCGGCGGCGGGGCTTGCAGTAGCAGGGTCAAGGTGGTCAATCCGGACAGCATCATCCTGGTAGTACTCCAGCAGGCGCTTTGCGGCTTCACCCGCGGCCAGCAGGCGGCGTGGCTCATACTGGGCAGCCAGTGCCAGAACATCGCGTGTCAGATCGCTCATACGGCAAGCCTAGCATGCGCAAGATGTCTCTGATGAGATACCATGCAGCCTGTCGTGTGGGGCATGAGCGGACATAATCAAAAAGTGAGGCGAGATGTCTGAATCCAGGCCGTGGCCGCAACGGTTGATGGCGGCGTTGCTGATATGTGTGCTGGCGGCGGGCTGTGCCAGTACACCGGGTCAGGTGGACCCGGACCGTGACCCGGATCCGCTGGAGCGGATCAACCGACCCATTCATGACTTCAACATGACGGCGGATCGCTGGGTGTTGCGCCCCGTGGCAAAAGGCTATGACACCATCACCCCGGACCCCATGCAGCGCGGGATCCGCAACTTCTTCCGCAATCTGGGCGAGCCGGTCACTGCCGTGCACGGATTGCTGCAAGGCCGGCCGGTGGACAGTGGCCGCAGTACAGTGCGCTTTGTACTCAATTCCACCGTCGGCATTCTCGGTTTTTTTGATGTGGCCTCGCAGGTCGGTCTGTCCCGGGAGCGGCGCGATCTGGGCCAGACGCTGGGCAAATGGGGCTTTGCCTCCGGGCCCTATATCGTGGTGCCGTTTCTGGGACCGTCCACCATACGCGATGGCACGGGCCGGGTCGGCGACTGGTTTATTGACCCGTACTCACACCAGTTTGAGGGCCGCCAGGGCCTGCGCAACCAGCTTCTGGTGTTGAATATTCTGGATACCCGGGCCAACCTGTTGCCGCTTGATGATGTGCTGGAGCAGGCCTTTGACCCCTATACCTTCATGCGTGACTCCTATTTGCAGCAACGCCGCGCCATGATCCGTAACGGTGATGTGGGAGATGCGGATGACATCTTCCGTGATGATTTTGATGACCTCGATGATCTGGATGATTACGAGGACTACTGACCTCTGGAGCATGTGATGGCTGTATTTGCCCCCGGTTTGCTGACCGAGGAACACGAGGCCTTTCGTGACAGCGTGAAGCGCTTTGTACGCAAGGAAATCGAGCCGTATGTGAACGACTGGGACGAGCAGGGCGAATTTCCCCGCGAGCTCTATCGCAAGGCCGCCGAAGCGGGCCTGCTGGGCCTGGGCTTTGCCGAGGAATACGGCGGCATGGCGGTGCCCGACCCGTTCTACAACATTGTGCTGATGGAAGAATTCACCCGCGCCGGTTCCGGCGGCATTATCGCGGGTCTGTTCAGCCTCGGTATTGGTGCGCCGCCCATTGCCAATCTGGGCAACGAGGAACAAAAACAGCGCTTCCTGCCGTCGATCCTGGCGGGCGAGAAAATCAGCGCCCTGGCCATAACCGAACCCGGCGGCGGCTCGGACGTAGCCAACCTGGCCACCACGGCCAAACGCGACGGTGATGACTACATTCTCAATGGTACCAAGACCTACATCACCTCGGGCATGCGGGCCGATTACTACACCGTGGCGGTGCGCACCGGCGAGGCGGGTATGGGCGGCATCTCGCTGATCGTGGTGGAACGCGACACGCCCGGTTTCTCGCAGACGCCGCTGAAGAAAATGGGCTGGTGGTGTTCAGATACGGCCACACTGTATTTTGATAACTGCCGGGTGCCGGCGGCCAACCTGCTGGGTGAGGAAAACGGCGGCTTCATGGGCATCATGCTCAACTTCAACAGTGAACGGCTGGGGATGTCGGCACAGGCCTTGGGTTTTGCCCAGCTGTGTGTCGACGAGGCCGCCGAGTGGGCGCGCGAGCGCCACACCTTTGGCCGGCCACTGATCAGCCGGCAGGTCATTCGCCACAAGCTGGTGGATATGCAAAGCCGGGTGCAAGGGACCCGCGCCTGGCTGTATATCCTGGCCTCTCGTGTGCACGCCGGTGAAACACCGGTGGCCGAGCTGTGCATGCTCAAGAACCAGGCCACCGAGGCCATGGAGTACTGCGCCAACGAGGCCATGCAGATCTTCGGCGGCGCGGCCTATATGCGGGGCGTCAAGGTGGAGCGGGTCTATCGGGAAACCAAGGTGATGAGTATCGGTGGCGGCTCCCGCGAGATCATGAAGGATCTGGCGGCTCGGCAGCTCGGGTACTGACGCCTCGTCAGTCCGCGGTGGTTTCCGCCCGGGTCACAGTGGCGCCCCAGAAGGAGGGCGCTGCCGCCCATACCAGCACGCCGGCGAGCAAAAATATCCCGCTCAGGCCGATATACACAGCCAGCCAGCCCAGCACCATCTGCGCCACAATCATGCCGGCGTTAAAGCCGCCCACGAATAGCGACATGCCCCGGCCATGTTCCGACAGTCGCAGCCGGTTGATCAGCAGCGCATTCATGGTGGGGTAGGTGAGCGAGTGGCCCAGCCCCATCAGCGCCCCGGCAATGACGTACTCCGGCATGCTCTCCATGAAGGCCAGCCACATCACCCCGCTGCCCATGAAAAACACCGAGGGCAGGACCACCAGTCGCCGTGAGGGGTGGTCAGTCAGTCGGGAGAACAGAATCCGCACCACGATGGAGGTGATTGCGTGGGCGACCAGAAAGGCGCTGACCAGGGTCAGCCCGCGCTGCAGGGCCAGTGGCTGGGAGAATACCAGCGCGGCGCCAAAGCCAAAACCACACAAAAACGAGGCCAGCACAATCAGGCCCACATCCGGCCGTCGCAACAGGGCGAGATTGGACCGCGCCGGCGCTTCATCAGCATCCGGCTGACGCCGCCGGGCGGGCAGCAACACAGCGATGACAGTCGCGAGCAGCCCCCAGCCCGCTGACAGCAGAAATACCGGAACATACCCCCAGCTCAGCGCAATCCATTCGGCAATGGCCGGCGCCAGCGCATGGGTGGACAGTGTGGAGATGCCGAACAAGCCCAACGCCGCCCCGCGCCGGGCCGCGGGCACAATATCCACCACCACGCTGGAGGAACTGACAAACCACAGGGCAAAGGACAGCCCCTGCAACATGCGCAAGACATAGACGGCCGGACCGAGTTCGGTCACCTGCGTGAATAACAGCGCACTGACCACCATCACCAGCGCGCCGGCAATCAGGAAGGGGCGACGGCCGAAGCGGTCGGTGAGTCCGCCCACAAAAGGCAGGGCTGCCAGTGAAAACACACCGAATGAGGCCATCACCCAGCCGGTTTGCGCCTCGCTGGCGTCGAGTTCGGTGACCAGGAAACGCGGCAGCAGAAAGAAGGTGGCAAAGGCCATGAACCAGGCAATATTACCCAGCATCACCAGCGCAAAGCCGGGAGTGAACAGGCTGGGGGTGTTGCGGGTCACAACCGATTGCTCCTTGTCATGGTGAGACGTCGCGGATTGTAGCAGTGGTCGTGGCTTCGGGCTTGTCCGGCGCAGGCGGACGTGAAAGAATCAAGCGCTTGATAGGTTATAAGACGTTGCCCTAATCAGGAGACCCCCATGGCTGTGGCCCGCACCCTTTTCAGTGAAGAACACGAGATGTTCCGCGATACCGTCCGGCGCTTTTATGAAAAGGAAGTCATCCCCCATCACGAACAGTGGGAAGAAGACGGCCAGGTCTCCCGCGAGGTGTGGCAGAAGGCGGGCGAGACCGGGCTGTTATGCCCGGGTATTCCCGAAGAATATGGCGGTGCCGAGGCCGATTTCCTGTTCGCCGTAGTGCAGGCCGAGGAGCAGGTGCATGCGGGGTGTTCCGGCCCCGGTTTCGGTTTGCACAACGATATTGTGGCGCCCTATATCCACAAGTACGGCAATGAAGCACAGCACAAGCGCTGGCTACCCCCTATGGCCCGTGGCGAGCTGATCGGCGCCATCGCCATGACCGAGCCCGGCACCGGCTCGGACCTGCAGGCGGTGCAGACCCGCGCGAAGCGTGAGGGCGATCATTACATCCTCAACGGTCAGAAAACCTACATCACCAACGGCTATATGTGCGATCTGGTGATCGTGGTGTGCAAGACCGATCCCGAGGCCGGCGCCAAGGGCATCAGCCTGCTGGTGGTGGAGGCCGGCACGCCCGGCTTCGAGAAGGGCCGCAAGTTAAAGAAAGTCGGCATGAAAGCCCAGGATACCGCCGAGCTGTTCTTCCATGACTGCAAGGTGCCGGCCGAGAATCTGCTGGGTGAGGAAGGCGCCGGCTTCGGTTATCTGATGAACGAGCTGGTGCAGGAACGGCTGTTCATCGCCGTCAGCGCCATTACCGGGGCCGAGCGGGCGCTGCAGCATACGCTGGAATACACCAAAGAGCGCAAGGCTTTCGGCCGGCCGGTATCCGCTTTCCAGAATACCCGCTTCAAACTGGCCGAGATGCACACCGAGGTCACGATCGGCCGCATCTTTGTGGATCACTGTATCGCCTCGCACCTGAAGGGTGAGCTGGATATTCCCACCGCGGCCATGGCCAAGTACTGGACCACCGACCTGCAATGGCGGGTGATCGACGAGGGGGTGCAGTTACATGGCGGCGCCGGCTACATGCTGGAGTACCCCATCGCCCAGGCCTTCGTTGACAGCCGCGTCAACCGCATCTACGGCGGCACCAACGAAATCATGAAAGAATTAATAAGCCGATTTATTGTATAAATCGGCGTGGTTACGTGATTACGTGATTACGTGATTAGGTGGTTATGTCGCGAGAACCTGTAGTGCAGAAATGAAAACGCGTCGTTCGCGCTGATGTGACTGGTTATAAAAAAGCGGGCCATTGAGGCCCGCTTTTTTAACGTCGTGGTATCGGCGCGTGTCGCGAAATATCGGTTCTGCAACAGTCCACCCCGCGACGTAATCACCTAACCACTTAATCACGTAAAACGTTATTCTATAAACGCCAGGGTCGATTCGGCGAGGCTGTTGACTGCGTGCAGTTTGGTCAGATCCTTGATCTTGCCGTGATTGTCACGCAGTTCCTCGATGGTAGCCACGCCGTCAGGCGCCGCGGACTTGTAGCCTTCACCGCGATGCAGCTTGACGAAGAAGACCTTGCCGGCGCCGACTTCAAAGGTCGCGCCCGATTCCTCGCATTCCTCGCTGCACAGCCAGGCCACCAGCGGGGCCACGGTTTCGGGCTCGATTTTCTCCAGCACCTCCGGCGGCAGCAGTTCTTCGGTCATGCGTGAACGGGCGATGGGGGCGATGATATTGCTGTTGATGTTGTACTTCAGGCCCTCGATAGCCAGGGTCTGACCAAAGCCCACCAGGCCCATCTTGGCGGCCGAATAGTTGGCCTGGCCGAAGTTGCCATACAGGCCGGCGGCAGAGGCGGTATTGACTACGCGACCGTAAGCCTGCTCGCGGAAGGTTTCCCACACGGCCTTGGTCATGCAGAAGGCGCCCTTGAGATGCACCTTGTGCACCAGATCCCAGTCTTCCTCGCTCATCTTGACGAAGGACTTGTCGCGCAGGATGCCGGCATTGTTAACCAGAATGTGAACACCGCCGAAGGCTTCCTTCGCGGTGGCCACAATGCGTTCGGCATTTTCCGGTTCGGTCACCGAGTCATAGCTGGCCACGGCATTGCCACCGGCCGCCTTGATGTCCTCAACCACCTTGTCGGCGGCGGACTGACTGGCACCTTCACCACTGGTGGCGCCGCCAAGGTCGTTGACCACCACATTGGCACCGCGTGAGGCGAACAGCTTGCAGTAGGCACTGCCCAGGGCGCCGCCGCCGCCGGTCACGATAACGGTCTTGCCATCAAAACGTACTTCAGACATAGCTTTAAGCTCCTTTCACATGTTATTGAATAAATGGATAAAGTTTAATCAGGTCAGCAGGAAATGGGCGCGGGCGGTCGCAATAGGTTTATCGGGTTCATCCTGCCAGGCGCTGACACTGACCTGGCTGACGCGCGAGCCCTGGCGCACCACTGTACACTCGGCGTGCGTGTCGCGGGCATGACCGGTGCGCAGGTAGTCTATGGAAAAATCAATGGTCTTGGGTAGTCCCAGCGAATCACGCACCGCCATCAAGTGGAGCAGGGCGGCGCTTTCCATGAAGCCGCCAATCACACCGCCGTGCAGTGCGGGGATCATCATATTGCCGATATTGTGATCGCCAAAAGGCAGCCGGAAACGGATCTGGCCATCATCAATACGGCCTTCCATGCCCAGCAGCTTGATATAGGGCACGACGTCAATCAGGGGAGCGAAGTCCCCGGTCTCATGCACTTTCTTTAAAAGTCCGTCGAGTACTTGATTATCAACGCTCATGGCTGTGTTCTTCCTTGCCTTTTTCGGGCCGCTTGCCCGAGCGCATGAAGGTGCTGACGCTGGTGGCGACGGGCTTGTCTCGGGAGTCCTGATAGGCGACGGCATGCACAAAAGCCACCTGGCGGGTGAGACGATAGCACTCGCACCAGGCATACAGATCCTTGCCCGGCGTGGCCGGTCGCATGTAGTCAATGCGCAGATCCAGTGTGGCGATGCGCTCTATCTCTGGCAGCGAACAGAACACCGCCAGCCCGCAGCCGCTGTCAATCAGTGAGGTGATAACGCCACCGTGGATTACGTCCGTGCCCGGGTTACCAATCAGCCGGGATTGCCAGGGCAGACGCAAGGTGGCCTCACCCGGCGCGGCATCGACGAATTCCAGACCAATCTCGCGATTGTGGGGGATCATGCCCACAAAGCGTTCGCGCAGACCTTCCCGGACTTCTTCCGGGTGTCGGGCAATCAGGGCATCCTCGTATCGGGCCATGCGGAAACTGTCATCCTTGCCTGTACAGAGTCGCCTCGCTGGCGAGGCGACTATCCTAGACCACCGGCGCGAGGAGTAAAAGCATGCCGCTTGCCGGGCATTAGCCGTGCCGGGTATTGTTTCCCCGTTTGACAGCTAGCCATTACAGGAGGCCCTCATGACCGACTTTGCCACCACCGACCTGTGCGATGACCATTCCGATCACCTGCAGATTGCCGAGCCGGCGCTGCGAAACTACGGTGGTCGCGGTCAATTCCATGGCCCCATCAGTACGCTCAAGGTATTCGAGGACAACACCCTGGTGCGAAAGACACTGGAACAACCGGGGGAGGGCAAGGTGCTGGTGGTCGATGGTGGCGGCTCACACCGCTGTGCACTGCTGGGCGACCAGATTGCCGAACTGGCGGTCAACAATGGCTGGGCCGGGGTGGTGATCTATGGCTGCATCCGCGACTCGGCCGATATCGCCGGCATGGATATTGGCGTGCGGGCGCTCAATACTCACCCGCTCAAAAGCGTCAAGCGTGGAGAAGGGCAGGAGAATATCCCGGTACGCTTTCTCGGTGTCACCTTCACCCCGGGGCATCATCTGTATGCGGATGAGGACGGGGTCATTGTCAGCGAAAAAGCACTTTAAAAGCACGCGCTGCGTGCGGGTGTTTTTTAAGACGTCTTAAGACCTCAGACAGTCCCGCAAATACGGGAAACCAGTCCTTTCCGGATGCCTGCCTTCGCGGGGTGGTTGAACACGGAACACGAGGATTACATGAAAGGGATAATCACCAGCGGTTGGGGATCGGGAACGCGATTGACGCTTGCCGAGGTACCGGCACCGGGGGCGCCCGGTCCGGATGATGTGCTGGTACGAGTGCATGCGGCTTCGGTCAACCCGAAGGACTGGAAGATTAATTACCACATCGCCATGCTCGCCACGCCGTTGCTGGTCAAGCGCCTGCGGCCACTGTTTGGTGATGATCTCGCCGGCACGGTGCTGGCGGTGGGGCGTGATGTGACCGATTTTGCCGTGGGCGATGAGGTTTACGGCATGGATATGCGCCTGCGCACCGCCTCACTGGCGGAGCAAACCCGCATCAGCCAGAAGCGGATTGCCAGCAAGCCGCCGTCGCTGACTTTTGCCGAGGCTGCTGCCATGCCACTGGCGGCCCAGACTGCCCTGCAGGGGCTGCGCAGGGGCGGAGCCCGGGCCGGGAGCAGGGTGCTGATTATCGGTGCTTCGGGTGGCGTTGGCAGCTTTGCGGTACAGATTGCCCGGGCAATGAATTGCCATGTGACTGGCGTCTGCAGCGGCAGAAACAGTGCGCTTGTTCGGGAGCTGGGCGCCGATGAAGTGATCGACTATACCCGCGGCGATTACCGCAGCAGCGCTGGTCCCTTTGATCTCGTTTTTGACGTCACTTCCTTCGAGTCACCACGCAGCTGCAGCGCCCTGATTGCTGATGGCGGCTGGTTTATCTCCACCGGCGGTGACGCCCGCGCCATGCTTGGTACACCGCTTTACCGCCTGACAGGCAGGAAGGCCACCAGTATCGTGGTGGAATCCTGGCGCGATGACCTGGAAACCCTTGCGAAGATGGTAGCGCAGGGCCAGCTCAAGCCGGTCATCGACAGTGAATATGAGCTGGCCGACGCCGATGCGGCCTATCGCCACAATCGCGCCGGCCGTAGCCGCGGCAAGGTCGTCATCCGTATCCCTTGAAGAAAATTCGGCGGGAAAGCGGGAACGTGGGAAAGCCGGAAGGCGACTGTGTTTATGACTTCCCCTCTTTCCCTCTTTCCCGCTTTCCCGCCTTTTTGCCCGGTGGCAATGCCGGATCCAGGTCGCACCACATTCCGGGGCTGAGGCAGAGTTCGGCGAGGCGCACAGGACCGATGGCCTCGCGATGCAGGCGCAGGGTCGGGTGCCCGACAGCGGCGGTCATGCGCCGTACCTGGCGGTTGCGGCCCTCGCGCAGGGTGATTTTCAACCAGGCGGTGGGGATGCTGGCGCGGTAGCGGATGGGCGGATCGCGTTCCGGTAGTGCCGGTTCGGGGATGACCTCGACTCCGGCCGGCCGGGTGATTCCGTCCCTGATCTGTACGCCCTGGCGCAGGGCCTGCAGTGCGGCCGCGTCCGGCACGTGTTCCACCTGGACGAGGTATTCCTTGGGCTGCTTGTAGCGTGGATGACTCAGGCGTTGCTGCAAACGGCCGTCATCGGTAAGCAGCAACAGTCCCTCGCTGTCGCGATCGAGTCGCCCGGCGGGGTAGACCTCCGGGACTGTCACATAATCGGCCAGGGTGGGGTGGTCGCCCGCCGGGGAGAACTGACAGACCACACCGAAAGGCTTGTACAGGGCGATCAGACGACTTTTACTCATGCTCGCCGAAGGCGGGCACCGGGCCCAGCAGATGTTCAATTTCCGGCAGGGCCTGGCGGGTGGCGCGATACCCTTCCTCGATGGCCTCTTCGGCGCGGTGGAAGTCCATCAGGTTGAAGTGCGACAGACGCGGGGCAATGATGGCTTCGGGCGGATCACCGGCCATGCGGCTGCGGGTAATACGGTCCTGCATGATATTGATTGCCCCGGAAGTCACATCGAACAGTCCCGGCACGGACTCCCCCGATACCTGGTCACGCGGCGCGATCAGGTGATCCAGGCTGAGTCGCGCCAGGGGCCCCCGCAATCTTGAAAACAGCAGTCTTGCCGCCCCCATGCCGTTGCCGGCGGGTGCGGCCGGCGCCTGTTCAACCCGGCGCGAGCGACGGGTCAGCAAGTCACCATTGAGATTGACCGCCAGCACGATTTCCGCCTGCAGGGCACGGCATACCGAGATCGGCACCGGGTTGACCAGCCCGCCGTCGACCAGCCAGCGCTGCTGATGGCGAACCGGCGTGAAAATGCCCGGCAGGGAAATGGAGGCGCGCACCGCATCCACCAGTGAGCCCTCGCGCAGCCAGCACTCGCGGCCACTGTGAACATCGGTGGCCACGGCCACAAAAGGGGTTTGCAGGCTTTCAATTTGCTCGGCCTGGATGCGGTCGCCAAATTCACCCATCAGGCGACGGCCTTCCACGAAACCGCCGTGACCCACACTGACATCCAGTATGCGCACGATATCCACGCGGGTGAGGCCGCAGACCCAGTCAGCCAGCACATCCATCTTGCCCGCGCACCAGGCGGCGCCCACCATGGCGCCAATCGAGGTGCCACTGACCACATCCGGCCGGATGCCTCGCTCGTCCAGGGCCCGCAGCACGCCAATATGCGCCCAGCCCCGGGCCGCACCGCTGCCCAGCGCCAGGCCGACCCGTGCGCTCATGAGTTATCCATCCCCTCGCCAGCGGGCAGTTGTACCGGCCGATTGCCATTGCGAGCGGCAAGCTCGGGGCGCGTCAGATCCTCGCTGCCATGTCGGGTGAAGAATTCCGGATCCATCAGCTCAATAAACCTCCGCGCCTGCGGCGTGAAAAATTTGCCCTTGCGGGTGACCACGCCGTAGGTGCGCTTGGGGAAATACTTGTTGAGCGGGATGGCGCAGACCTTTTCGTGCCCGGTCAGGCAGATACTGGTCACGATCGAGATGCCGAAATTAAGCTCGACATATTTTTTGATGACCTCCCAGCCGCCGGCTTCCAGGGTGACATGGAAATCCAGATTATTCTGCTGGAACACCAGCTTGACCATGCGCCAGGTGCTGAGATGCCGGGGTGGCAGGATCAGGCCATAGGGGGTGATGTCTTCCAGCGTGACCCGGCTCTGGCGGGCCAGGGGATGATCGCGGGCCGTGATCAACACCGGATCATAGGCGTAGATGGGCCAGTAATTGATATCTTCCGGGATATCCAGCATGGAGCCCACGGCAAAATCCACTTCATCGGCGCGCAACATTTCAAGTCCGTCACGCCCGGTGACATTATGCAGATTAAAACGGATGCCGGGGTGTTGCTCCGCGAACTGGCCCACGATATCGGGTAACAAATAGAGCAGGGTGGATTCGCCCGCGGCAATATCCAGGCTGCCGTACTCCAGACTGCCGCGCTGGGAAGCGAAGTTCTCGGGCAGGGTCTCCAGCCCTTCAACCAGGGGCAGGGCCAGTTCATAGAGTATCTGGCCTTCCGGCGTGAGCTTGATTTTGGGGCCCCGCCGCTCGAACAGCACCACTTCAAGTTCCCGCTCCAGCGCCTGGATCTGCAGTGACACAGAGGGCTGACTCAGGGCCATGCGTTCAGCGGCGCGGGAGATGCTGCCCAGCTGGGTGGCATAACAGAAACCGCGCAATTGCTGCAGGCGGTTGTGTTTGTAATACTGGCGCGGAACCGTGGATTTACTGGCCACCAGGACCTCCCTGCCGGTTGTTGCAACCGGTTAAGTATAGGCTGAGCCAATACTAAACATTGAAAAAATTGCCTTGTCAAATTGATGGTTGACCCCTTAAGATAACGCCCGTGCACCGGGCTGGCCCGGTCACAGCCTGTGTAGTGTCCCAGGCTTCGCGGGTTCCGGCCCCGGGTTGGTTCAGGGGGCGGTGCCTGTTTTTGTTCCGGGCGCCACCGGTTCGTCCGGCCAGGTCGGCTTCAGGGTTTGTATCCTGTCGCTATAACCGGTTCCGCAGCCAGAGCATGACCTTAAACTGCCAATTCATGACGACATGCCCTGAGAGAGGGGGATTATCCCGATGACGCGAGAAGAAGCGATCAAAGCACTGGAGAAGGACTGGGCCGAGAACCCGCGCTGGAAAGGCGTGAAGCGTAATTATTCCGCTGAAGACGTCGTACGCCTGCGTGGTTCCGTACAGCCTGAATTCACCCTGGCCCGCCTGGGCGCCGAAAAACTGTGGAAGCGGGTCAACGGCGAAGCCAAAAAAGGCTATGTCAACTGCCTTGGCGCCCTCACCGGTGGCCAGGCGGTACAGCAGGTCAAGGCCGGCATCGAGGCCATTTATCTGTCCGGCTGGCAGGTGGCTGCCGACGCCAACACCGGCATGACCATGTACCCCGACCAGTCGCTGTACCCTGTCAACTCCGTGCCGACCGTGGTTCAGCGCATCAACAATGCGTTCCAGCGGGCTGACCAGATCCAGTTCCAGAAGGGCGCCAACCCCGGCGACAAGGACTGGGTGGATTACTTCGCGCCGATCGTGGCTGACGCCGAGGCCGGTTTCGGTGGTGTGCTCAATGCCTATGAGCTGATGCGAGCCATGATTGAGGCAGGCGCTGCCGGCGTACACTTCGAGGACCAGCTGGCCTCCGTGAAGAAGTGCGGTCACATGGGCGGCAAGGTGCTGGTGCCCACCCAGGAAGCGGTGCAAAAGCTGAACGCGGCCCGCTTTGCGGCCGACGTGGCCGGTGTGCCCACCATCGTCCTGGCCCGCACCGACGCCAATGCGGCTGATCTGCTGACCAATGATGTGGATGACTACGACAAGCCCTTTGTCACCGGTGAGCGCACCGCTGAAGGCTTCTTCCGCACCAAAGCCGGCATCGATCAGGCGATTGCACGTGGTCTGGCCTACGCGCCGTATGCCGATCTGCTGTGGTGCGAAACCGCCACGCCGGATCTGGACGAGGCTCGCCAGTTTGCCGAAGCGATCAAGAAAGAATTCCCGGATCAGCTGCTGGCCTACAACTGCTCACCCTCGTTCAACTGGAAGAAAAACCTGGACGATGCCACCATCGCCAAGTTCCAGCAGGAACTCAGCGACATGGGCTACAAGTACCAGTTCATCACTCTCGCCGGTATTCACAACATGTGGTACAACATGTTCGATCTGGCCTACGACTATGCTCGCGGCGAAGGCATGAGGCACTATGTCGAGAAGGTGCAGCAGCCTGAATTCGAGGCCGCCGAGAAGGGCTACACCTTCGTTGCCCACCAGCAGGAAGTGGGTGCCGGCTACTTCGACGACATGACCACCGTAATCCAGGGTGGCAGCTCGTCGGTGACGGCCCTGACCGGTTCGACCGAAGAAGACCAGTTCTGATTCTGTCGACACGGTTCGAAAAAAGCCCGGGCAAATGCCCGGGCTTTTTTTTGCCCACCCGCGCCAGGGCGCGGGGGTTTTAAGTTTTCAGACTTGGTAGTGTCGCGCGTGGCGCGACGGTTTTTGTATTGCATACGCGCGGGTGGGTTGACGTATACAGGCAGCATCTGTTTGTTGTGACGGGTGGCGCTCGGGCTCGCAAGCGTCCGTGCTAGAATCGGGTCATGTGTTTGATGCGCGGCATGAGAGTGCCGCCACCGCCGATAATTGAGGTAGTTACATGGCCTACAGTCACGTGAATCAGCCCCGCAAGGGTCGCCGTATCCGGGTCAACCCGGACTATTCCCTGGATGTGCCCGACCAGCCCATTATTCCCTTTATCGAGGGTGACGGGATCGGTATCGATGTGACGCCGGTGATGCGCCGGGTGGTGGATACCGCAGTCAAAAAAGCCTATGGCAAGGACCGCAAGATCGTCTGGATGGAGGTCTATGCCGGTGAAAAGGCGGCCAAGCTCTACGGCGAGGATCAGTGGCTGCCCGATGAAACCATGGATGTGCTTCGCAAATTTCTGATTTCCATCAAGGGCCCCCTGACCACGCCGGTAGGCAAGGGTTTCAGATCGCTCAATGTGGCCATTCGCCAGCAACTTGACCTGTACGCCTGTGTCCGGCCCATCCGTTTTTTCCCCGGCACCCCGACACCAATGAAAGACTCCGGTCATACCAGCATGGTGGTATTTCGCGAGAATACCGAGGATATCTATGCCGGCATTGAGTGGCAGGCCGGTTCGGATGAAGTCAAGAAAGTCATCCGTTTCCTGCAGGAAGAGATGGGCGTGCGCGAGATTCGCTTCCCGGGCACCTCGGGTATCGGTATCAAGCCGGTCTCGCGGGAAGGCTCACAGCGGCTGGTGCGCAAGGCGATTCAGTATGCCATCGACAATGAGCGCAAATCGGTCAGCCTGGTTCACAAGGGCAACATCATGAAGTTCACCGAAGGCGCCTTCCGTGACTGGGGCTATGAGGTGGCGCGTAATGAATTTGGCGCCGAGGTTATCGGGGACGGCCCCTGGTGCCGGCTCAAGCACCCGCGTACGGGCGCTGAAATCGTGATCAAGGATGTGATCGCCGATAACTTCCTGCAGCAGATTTTGCTCAACCCCGAGGATTACGATGTCATCGCCACCCTCAATCTCAACGGTGACTATATCTCCGATGCCCTGGCCGCACAGGTGGGGGGCATCGGTATTGCGCCCGGCGCCAACATGGCCGATTCAGTGGCCGTATTCGAGGCCACCCACGGGACTGCGCCCAAATACGCCGGCAAGAACCGGGTCAACCCCGGCTCGATTATTCTGTCGGCAGAGATGATGCTGCGGCATATGGGCTGGAGCGAGGCCGCGGACCTGATTCTCAAGGGCGTGGCCGGCGCTATTGCCGCCAAGACCGTCACCTATGACCTGGCCCGGGTACGCGGTGCTTTCACCGCGCCCAAGCGCAACAGGGACAAGGATGACGCGAAGGAACGCCGTCGCAGCCATGTCGAGGAGGACGTGCAGCGCCTGATTCCGGGCGCCACCCTGGTGAGCTGTTCCGGCTTTGGTGAAGCCGTCATCAATAATATGTAAGTCATCCCGGGGCACATGCCATGATCAGGGTCCTGCTGGTAGACGATCACAGACTGATACGCGCCGGGCTGCGTGGCATTCTTGACCAGCACCGCGAGATCACTGTGGTGGCCGAGGCCGGCACCGGGGAGGAAGCCTTGCAGCTGATGAACCGCCTGTTGCCGGATGTGGTGTTGATGGACCTGTCCATGCCGGGGCGGGGTGGTCTTGATACCACCCGGCGCATTGTTCGTCAGCACCCTGGCGTTGGCGTGATTGCCCTTAGCGTCCATAGCGATGAGCTGTATCCGACCCGCGTGCTGGAAGCCGGGGCCCGTGGCTATCTCACCAAGGATTGCGAGGCGAATGAAATTATCGCCGCCGTCCAGCGTGTGTACGCCGGCGAACATCACATCGAATCCCGCATCGCCCGGCGTCTGGCCATGGCCCGTGTGGACGGCCGTGATACGGCGTTTGAAGGGCTCTCCGAGCGTGAAACGCAGGTGATGCAGATGGTGACCAGCGGTCATTCCATCCAGACCATCGCCGACCAGCTCTGCCTCAGCCCCAAGACGGTCAACACCTATCGCTACCGCCTGTTCCAGAAACTTGGCGTGAATAACGATGTCGAACTGACCCGCCTGGCCATGCGCCACGGCATACTGGACGAAGGCGCACCCAGCCCCCCGCATGGAGCCGGAGAATGACCGGGTTTGATCCCCTTTGCCGCCAGTGCCCGCGACTGGCGGCGCATCTCGATGCCGTCAAGCGGCAACACGCCGACTACCACTGTGCGCCGGTTCCCCCTTTCGGAGATGATCAGGCCCGCCTGCTGGTGGTGGGGCTGGCGCCCGGCATGCACGGCGCCAATGCCACCGGCCGGCCGTTCACCGGGGATCACGCCGGCATTCTGCTCTATCGCACGTTGCATGAATTCGGTTTTGCCTCGGCGCCAGCATCTCTAAGCCGCGATGATGGCCTGCAACTGCATGACTGCCGGATCACCAATGCCGTTAAATGCCTGCCCCCGGAAAACAAACCTACCGGCAGCGAAATCAACCGCTGTCGCAACTATCTGGCCGCCGAGCTTGAAGCCTTGCCGGGCGGGGCCGTGGTGCTGGCGCTGGGCGGCATTGCCCATCGCTCGGTCCTGGCCGCCACCGGCCTGGTTGCCAGTCGCCATCCTTTTGGTCATGAGCAACTCCACGCGCTGCCGGGTGAGCGCTGGCTGCTGTCTTCCTATCACTGCAGTCGCTACAACACCCAGACCCGGCGCCTGACAGAGCCCATGTTCCGGCAGGTTTTTGCCCGGGCCCGGGCGCTGCTCGACGCCAACGGGGCTTCGGCATGAGTGGCGATGACAGCTTGCGCAAGCTGATTGAAAACACGCCCCGTCGACCGGGCGTGTATTGCCTGCTGGACGATAACGGCGTGATTCTCTATGTGGGCAAGGCCCGACGGCTGCGCGACCGTCTGATGAGCTACCTGCGCCCGGAAGGGGCCAAGACCCGCGCACTGATGCAGCGCGTGACCGATGTGCAGGTGACCATCACCCGCAGCGAGGGCGAGGCATTATTGCTCGAGAATAACCTGATCAAGGCCCATCGACCCCGCTATAACGTGCTCTTGCGAGATGACAAGAGTTACCCCTGGGTGGTTGTCACCACCGATCAGACCTTCCCGCGGGTAGGGTTCTACCGCGGGGCGCGCAAGGGCAATGCCAGCTATTTCGGGCCCTATGCCAACAGCACCGCCGTCCGGACCACCGTGCGTGAACTGCAACGCCTGTTTCGTCTGCGCAATTGCGAGGACAGCTATTTCAACAATCGCAGCCGGCCCTGTCTGCAGTTCCAGATCGATCGCTGCAGCGCGCCCTGTGTCGGTTATATCAGTGCCCGGGACTATGCCGGGGATGTCCGCAATGCCGTGGATTTTCTTGAGGGTCGCAGCGAACGCGTCATTGAGCAGATGATCAGCCGCATGGATGAAGCGGCCGCCCGGCTGGAATACGAACGTGCCGCCCGTTTTCGCGACCAGATCGCGCACCTTCGCCAGATGCAGGCGCAGCAGGATGTGAGCGGGCAGGGCGGTGATGCGGACCTGCTGGCCGCAGTGGTGGCACAGGGCACGCCCTGTGTAGCCGTGGGCTTTATCCGCAACGGGCATCATCTTGGCTACCGCACCCATTTCCCCCGGGTGCCGGCGGACATTGAATCCGATGCCCTGCGGGCCGAATTTATTGCCCGCTATTACGCCGACCACCCCGTGCCGCCTGAAATCCATACCGATGGCCCGGTAGAGGACAGTGAGCTGCTGGCGGATGTGCTGGGCGAACGCGCCGGGCGCCGGGTGCGTATCACGCACCGTCTGCGCGGACAACGCCGGCGGCGCATCGAAATGCTGGTGGATAACGCCCGGCAGGCCCTGGCCCTGCGGCTTGCCGGCAGCGCCGATATGGAGCGCCGGCGTGAATCCCTGCAACAGGCGCTGAACTTGCCGGAACCCCCCGAACGCCTGGAATGCTTTGATATCAGCCACACCAGCGGGGAAGCCACGGTTGGATCTTGCGTAGTCTTCGGGCCGGAAGGTCCGATTAAAAGCGACTATCGCCGGTTTAACCTGCGTGATATTGCGCCTGGCGATGATTACGCCGCCATGGCCCAGGTGCTCCGTCGACGTTATCAGCGGGTACAGGCGGAGCAGAACAACCTGCCCGATCTGGTGCTGATCGATGGCGGCAAAGGGCAGTTATCACAGGCTGAAGCGGTGATCAGCGAACTGGGGCTGGAAGGACTGACGCTGGTCGGGGTAGCCAAAGGGCCGGAACGCAAGGCCGGCCTTGAGCAACTGTTCTTGTCCGCCTCCGGGGCGCCGATTATACTGCCGCCGGAGTCCCCGGGACTGCACCTCGTACAGCAGATCCGAGACGAAGCGCATCGCTTTGCCATTACCGGCCATCGTCAACGCCGGGCCGGCACACGGCGCACATCCACCCTGGAAGGTATCCCCGGGGTAGGCCCCGCGCGCCGGCGGGAGCTGTTGCGTCAGTTTGGCGGGCTGCAGGAAGTGCAGCGCGCGGACGTCAGGGAACTGGCACGGGTCCCGGGAATCAGCGAAGAACTGGCACAGCGCATTCACGCCAGTCTCCACCCTGAGGAATACGAACAGCAGGGCAGTTCGGCATGAAACTCAACACACCCACAATACTGACACTGGGGCGCATTGTCCTGATCCCCCTGTTCGTGCTGGCTTTTTATCTGCCCGTGGCCTGGTCCGGCCTGGCCGCAGCTGGTTTGTTTGCGCTGGCTGCCATCACCGACTGGCTGGATGGCTATCTGGCCCGGCGTCTGGGTGAAATCTCCCGTTTCGGTGAATTCCTTGATCCGGTGGCTGACAAGCTGATTGTGGCGGTGGCCCTGATCATGCTGCTACAGGCTGACGCCAGGGTGCTGTTGGCGCTGCCGGTCGCCGTCATCATTGGCCGGGAAATCACGGTATCGGCATTGCGTGAATGGATGGCCGAGATTGGCAGCCGCGCCAGCGTGGCCGTTTCCATCTGGGGCAAGATCAAGACCGCCGTACAAATGACCGCCATTGTGGTCATGTTGCTTGGTCCATCCCCCCTGGGGTTACCCGAGAGCTGGCCGGTCTATGCTATCGGACTGGCCGGGCTTTACTTCGCCGCGGCACTGACACTGTGGTCTATGTGCCAGTATCTGGCCGCCGCCTGGCCGGCCATGCGCGAGGAGAGCCGCAACAGCAAGTGAAAGCAGGGCGGCGTGCTTGACATGAGAAGGGCGCTGACTACAATGACTGCCTTCAGCGCGGGAATAGCTCAGTGGTAGAGCACAACCTTGCCAAGGTTGGGGTCGCGAGTTCGAATCTCGTTTCCCGCTCCAGATTCTGACCCCGATCACCTGATCGGGGTTTTTTGACTGCATTGTCCGTATCAGGCTCGGTGGCAGAGTGGTTATGCAGCGGCCTGCAAAGCCGCGGACGTCGGTTCGATTCCGGCCCGAGCCTCCAATTATAAGGAAACGCTGACTGATTCCTCGCGTCTCAGCGGACGCTGCAGGGCCCGCCCTCCGGGGCTTGATCAGCGCTCCGGTCTCGGCGTTGCGACTTCTTGACGTATTCCCGATACGCCTGCAAAGTCGCGCCTTGATACCGAAGCGCTGGTCAAACCTGAGATGCGAGGAATCAGTCAGCGTTTCCTTAACCCAACTTCGTTGGGACGTTTTAGGTTTTATGTTTCAGGTTTTAAGACGGGGCGCCGTGTGGGTTGGGGCCTTGTCGGGATGTGTTTGTGATCCATTCGGGCAGGTCAATCACATCTCATGATAGCCGCCATGCCACAATGATAACAATAAACATTATAAAACTTCCGTAACTTCTTGATATTTATTTTATTCATTCGCGACATTGCGACTTTGGGTGAGGTTTTAATAAGCCGGGTGGCAGTATACGAGGCGGTCGTTTAAAGTCTTAAAATGTCTTAAAACCTAAAACCTAAAACCTAAAACGTAAAACTATTTTTAAAGCGGCTGTGGTGGAATTGGTAGACACTCGAGACTTAAAATCTCGTGGGCGAAAGCCCGTGCCGGTTCAAGTCCGGCCAGCCGCACCAATTCCGGGCCGGGGGCCCGGCGTGATTACGTGATTAAGTG
>PWYF01000100.1 GCA_003567955.1 Thiotrichales bacterium | reverse complement strand
GCCGCCGTCAGCCCCGCCAGCCCACCGCCGGCCACCAGCACATCTACGCGGCTGTCACCATCAAAATCCTGCTGCAACATCTCGTCCCTCCTTCCAGCTTCAACAAGAGAGACGAAACAGCAATTAAAAATGTGACAGCCCGCACGTTGTGCGGGCGTTTAAAGTCTAAAGTTTTAGGTCTTAAGACGTCTTAAGACTTAAGACCTTAGACCTGCAACGACCCCGCGGAACGCGGGGTCATTCAAGCCCTGTATATTCACGGCTGAGTTGCCACAGGCGTTCGCGGGCCTGTTCGTCATAGGCCTGCTCATGCGCCTCGTCGCGGTCCAGGCCGTTGAAGTAGGCCCCGTTTTCAAGGCCCTCGGCGGTGATCAACTGCATCACGGCCTCGGCCCCTTCATCCACCGTGGTGCGCGGCTCAATACCGGCTTCGCGCACCATGCGGGTGTCCATGAAGGTGGCCGGGTGCAGGCTGTAGGTGCTGATGCCACGCCCGGCCAGCTTCGGCGCCAGGGTCTTGCTGAAGGTGATCTGCGCCAGCTTGCTCTGGCCGTAGGCCCGCCAGCTGTCGTAGTCCTGCGTGATATCCGGATCCTCAAAATCAATCGGTCGCTGGGCGCCCGAGGCCACATTGACGATACGGGCCGGGGCGGATTGCTCCAGCAGGGGCAGCAGGCGATGGGTCAACAGGAAATGCGAGAGGTAATTCACCTGAAAGGTGAGCTCGTAGCCGTCCTCGCTTTCGGTGCGTTCCTGCGGCCCGCCAATGCCGGCGTTGTTCATCAGCACATCGAGCCGGTCATAGTCGCTGAGGATGGCCTCGGCCAGCGCCTCCACGGCCGCCAGCGAGATGAAATCAGCCCGGTAAAAGCGGGCACTGCCCTGTTCCCCGGCGTTGATCTCCTCCACCAGCGCCTCGCCGCGCTCCACGCTGCGCCCGTGCACGATCACATGCGCACCGCGCGCGGCCATGCGCCGCGCCACCTCGCGCCCCAGCCCGGAGGTGGAGCCCGTAATCAGCACCACCTGCTGGCCTTCCGCGGGCATGGCATAAACAGCCTCATCAGCATGAACAGACAAGCTGGCAACCATCAGCACTATCGCCGCCGCCCCGACCAAACCAGCATAACGCATTGGAAAACTCCTGCCCGGCTTTCAGCCGGGCGTTGTAAGTCTAATGTCTCAAGTTGTAAGACACGCGCCTGTGGCGCGATAAAACCGTAACAGCTAACCATGAAGCCCATGAAGACCATGAAGGGGGTAATGGTGAAGGCGGCTGATAGCGTGGGGGCGGATACCCGGATAGCTCGGGGCCACCCAAACCCGCTCCACCCCAATAACTCTTCATGCCCTTCATGCTCTTCATGGTTGATGCTTTTCAGCCCGATCCCGAATGCCCCACCAACCCTGTCCCGACAGGCCCGCGAACATGTCCGGTGACGATCTGAAAACGGAACACGGAAAACTGAAAACGCCCGCGCGAAGCGCGGGTTAGTCATGCTAGGATTTAAGGCATGAAAGACGTTACGAAACTCGAAGAAGAGATTTTGCGTTTGCCGCATGCTCAGCGCGAGCGGTTGGCGATGGCTGTCTGGTCGAGTCTTGAAAAAGATCTGACTGACGGCCTCAGTGATGCTGATGGAGTAGCTCTGGCACTGGAACGGGACAGGGAAATCGAGTCAGGAACCACCACCCCCCTTGATCACACCGACTTCCGGCGCCGCACTGGTGGAGCCGGAAGCAGTGGAAGTTGAATATCATCCCGCTGTTGTATCCGACCTGAATCAAGGCTTCAGTTGGTACGAAACACATCATGCCGGGCTTGGTGCGCAGTTCCGGGAAGAAGTCTACACGGCAATCGACAGCATTCGCGAAAACCCCAAGCGCTATCCCCGCTTCAGAGGCGGGGTGCGGCAATGTTTGGTACACAGGTTCCCCTGGACGATCCTCTACCGCGTTATCAAGAGAAGAGCCACGGTTCGTGTTCTGGTAATTCGCCATCAGCGCCGTCAACCACTCCATGGCCTGGGCAGACGCTGATTCGCCCCATTCACTTCCGCGACGTGCGCGCAGCGCACCAGAAATCACCGGAACACGGAAAACGGAACACAGAAAACGCCCGCGCGTAAGTCAGCGGGAAAAGTTTTCATCCAGCACCACGTTCTCCGCCCGCACGGCACTGTGGAGGCCCCCACTATACCGAGCACTTCTCATCTCACTGACGGAGAGGATGACGATGGAGGGAGCGCCAACGCGCAGGGCCGCGTCGCGGGCGTGCAGGGTGCCGCCGGCGATATCCAGGCGGCTGTCGCTGACGTGCACCGCCGGTGCGCCTTCCAGCCGGACATGGGTGGCATTGACGGTGGCGCCGCGGGCTTTTAACGCCGGGCCCTCGCCGGCCGTGACCCGCACATGGGTCATGCGCACAATGGCGCCCTCGATATCGACGGAGCGGGCGCTGACGTCAAACAGATGCACATCGGTGCAATTCTCGATCACCACATGGCGGAAATCACCGGAGATGCGCCCGCCCCGCTCATTGCGGCAGACATAATCGCGGGTGACCTCGCCTGCCGGCGCGCGCAGGGTGCGCCCGGTCTTCGGCGGTGAACGCAGGGCCTGGTTCAGCGCCGCCATGAATTCATCGGTATGGGTCTGCATGGGCACATGCGCGGCGCCCTCGATCACCCGCAGGCGGGCAGTGGCCAGGCGGCCTTCCAGCAGATGCCCGGTGCGCAGGGGGGCAATGGGGTCGCGATCACCCCAGATGATACTGACCGGCATACCCAGCCGGGCGATGGGGCCAGTAAAGTCGGTATCAATCAGCGACAGCGCGGCGTTGGCATTGGCGCGGTCGCCCAGCACCGCCGCCCAGGCGGCATCGCTGCGCCGCAACGCCTCGGTGAAATCCGGCAACATGCCCAGGCGTTCAACAATTGATCCGCCCCAGTTGATCAGCCGCCGGGCATGATCGCCCAGTCGCCCCGGTAACCACACATCGCTGTATTCGGCCATTACGCTTTCGCGCACAAAAGCCGTGCGCTGCAGTATTCCCGCCACATCCACCAGGGTCAGACTGGCCAGCCCCTCGGGCTGGTCGGCGGCATGATACAGCGCCACCGCGCCACCCATGGAGTGGCCCACCAGATGCAGCTCGTCCAGCTCCAGTTCGGCGCGTAGCCAGCTCAGCAGTCGTGAATAACTGGCCGGTGACAGCGGCACCTCGCGGGCCACTGTGGACGACTCGCCAAAGCCGGGCAGATCAATGGCCAGCACCCGGTAGTCTTCAGCCAACTCCGGAATAACCTCGCGCCAGTCGCGCCAGCCGTTCTCGCCCAGCCCGTGCACCAGCAATACCGGCGGCGCATCGGGCGGGCCCGCCGCCACCAGCCGCAGACGGCCGTTGAATACGGGTTCATCGAGAAAAGTAGCGCTCCAGGCTTCGGGCAAATCACGGCCCGGCAAAGCCGCCCCCTCCTCGGCCGCAAGCCCGCTGACAGACAGCGCGGCGATGACCAGCACACCCAGAGTGCAAAGCAGTGTTTTCATGGCGGCGATTATGCAGCCCCGCCCCGGCAGTCACAACAAGGGCCGGCTGCCGCGTTGCCCCGGCGAGGCAGCGGTGGCAATCTGGCCATCAGGCAACTACACAACACAGGCACAATCAAGCCAATGGATACAGACGTCATCATCATGGGCGCCGGCTATGCCGGCCTGGCGGCAGCCGACGGACTCGCGTCCGCCGGCAAACAGGTGACAGTGGTCGAGGCGCGCGAGCGCGTCGGTGGGCGTACCCGCACCGACCACTACGAGGACGGCCTGTGGCTGGACCTGGGCGGCCAGTGGCTGGGGCCCGGTCACGATCACCTGTATGCCCTGGCCAAACGTTTTGACAAGAAAGTCTGGGCCATGCACGTGGACGGTCGTCACACCCTGCATGTGCGCGGACGCAACCGCTATTTCCGCGGTGACACCCCGCCGCTGGGCGTCACCGGCCTGGCCAACCTGGCCTGGGCCTTCGCCCGCCTGAGCATGCTCGCGCGGCGGGTGTCGCTGTACTACCCGTGGCAGACGCCGGCCGCGCACAAGCTGGACCAGCAGACACTGGGCGACTGGATGCGCCGCCACGTGTACCAGCGCGATGCCCGCGCGCTGTTGCAATCAACCTTCGAGGCCATCTTTGCCGCCCACCCCGATGACATCAGCCTGCTGCATGCGCTGTTCTACATTCATAGTGGCAAGGGGCTGCGCAGCCTGACCTCGGCCACCGGCGGCGCCCAGCAGGACCGCATCGAGGGCGGGCTGCAGGGGTTGGCCGAAAGCTGGCTGGCGGATCTGCGGCGGCGTGATGTGAACTTTGTGTTTGACAGCCCGGTGCGGGCGGTGGAACAGGATGCCCACGGTGTGCGGGTGCATGCTGATGCGGGCAGCTGGACAGCAGGCCATGTGATCTGCACCCTGCCGCCGGCGCTGACGCTGGACGTGGACTTTCGCCCTGCCCTGCCCGAGGCGCGCCGGGCCTGGTGCGAGGGCATGCCGCCCGGTGATGT
Organism: Thiotrichales bacterium; assembly: GCA_003567955.1. Taxonomy (GTDB): domain Bacteria; phylum Pseudomonadota; class Gammaproteobacteria; order UBA5335; family SLRW01; genus SLRW01. The sequence continues at coordinate 1,055 of PWYF01000100.1, read as the reverse complement.
GATCAAGTGTTTTGCCGTATATGACACGCCCTTCTGGCGCGAGCAGGGGCTGTCGGGGCTGGCCGCCGGCGACCATGGCCCGGTGCATGTGGCCTTTGATATTACCCCGCCGGACAGTGACCAGGGCATTTTGCTCGGCTTTATAGAGGGCCGTGAGGCCCGTCGCTGGAGCGAGGCGGATGCCGATGAACGCCGTGAGGCGGCGCTGCAAAGCCTGGCGCGCTTTTTCGGCGAACAGGCGCGCTCACCCGTGCGCTATATCGACCACTGCTGGGGACATGAAACCTGGTCCGGCGGCTGTTATGCCGGCGTGGCCCGGCCGGGCATTCTCACCGCCACGGGCGACAGCGCGCGCACACCGCACGGGCGCATCCACTGGGCCGGCACCGAAACCGCCATCCACTGGAATGGCTATATCGAAGGTGCGATCTATTCCGGCATCCGCGCCGCCAGCGAAGTCGCCCCGGAGGAATAAGAATTCAAAAGCGCCACCGAAGACACCGAACCCACCGAATTGGTTGATATGCATTAGCTCCGTGAACGCTGTGTGCTCTGTGATTCGCTTTTAATGGCGTGAAGCTTCGGCAAGCTCTTATTTTATCCACCACAGAGAACACAGAGGGCACAGAGAAATTCTTTTTTCCGGTGTCTTCGGTGAGTTCGGTGGCTGAAGTCAAGAAGCTAAAAACGACCACGCAGTAGATGGATCCAGCAGCAAACGCTGAGCTGTGTGTCACGCCCCAGTGGATTCTGTCATGCCCCTTTAAAGCGCCACCGAAGACACCGAATGCACCGAATTGGTTGATATGCATTAACTCCGTGCTCTCTGTGTGCTCTGTGGTTGGCTTTTAATGGCTTAAGGAAACGCTGATTAATTCGTCGCGTCTCAGGCTTTGCCCGCGTTTTGGTATCAAGGCGCGAATTTGAAAGCGTATCGTGAATACGGTGAAAAGTCGCAACGCCGAGACCGAAACGCGGGCAATGCCCCGAAGGGCGGGCCCTGCGGCACCCATCTGCGGCGTTGCCGTGCTTGCAAAGGCAGCCAGCCTTAGGCT
>PWYF01000242.1 GCA_003567955.1 Thiotrichales bacterium | reverse complement strand
GTGTTACCACATCACGAAAAACCACCATTCCGTCAAGCAAACTATCGACGTGGGGCATAAACCCGGAACCACCACCTGCCTGCAGGTGATCAATGCGCAGCGAATCAATGCCGAGGAAGATAATATTGGGCCTGTCACCGGTGGCTTTGGCCCCGGGCTGCCCCCAGGCGCCAATCCAGGTCGGAATGGACACAATCAAAAACAACACCACCGCAGCGGACGACAGAACCGGGTGGGCACGAGCCCGGCGCTGCAAGACAATCCCGGCCGGCAGTAACGACAGAAGCACTATCGCCAGCAGCACATTTGCAAGCGTGAGAAACCCCACGCCGGACATGGCCATATCGTGATACTTCCCCATGGTGCCTGAATGCGGGAAAGCCGCTGCAGCGGCCAGCACGGTGGTAACAATCCAGAGTACGGTGTAGCCACCAATGAATCTGAACGCATACTTGTGATGGTAACGCAAAACTGTGCGGGCGCTTTCTGCCGCAACCCAACACAGAATGGCGGCAAAAAGATACAACCCGATTACTGCGGCAGCAAAATAAAGGGTATCGACAAGGAGCGCACTGCCCGCCCAGTCGTTACCCAGAATTGCACGATGCATCTTGCTGCCCGTCAGGGCGAAAGTGTATTGAGAAAAAATGCTGGCAAGGAACAAAGCCAGGGACAAAAGCCAGCACAGGCACACAACCAACAGCCAACGCCGCTGCCAGCGCAAACTCCGGGGACTACTTGAAGCATTATCAGACAACATTAACCAAAACCCTGCGTAAATAGAGCATTGTAATTGTCTGTATCAAAACTGGCGACCCAGTCAGACAGAGATAACCTGATAGCTTGGCATGCCAGTTCTGTCTCTGGCTTCAACTTTATATCACCGACCAAAACAGTGACTGAACACAAGCACTGGTCAGCTTGTGTGTTATTTGCGAGACTGAAGGGGTAAACTCAGCGGTTTGAGCATTACTTTAGAGAGAAAACTATAACCCGGACCTCAGGAGTCCGTGAGGCGAGAATGGCAACCACTTCACCCAAGACCAATTTGAGCGGTCTGGCCCGGCGGCTTGTGGCCGACGGCCTGATCGAAAAGGACGCCGCCCTGCAGGCGCAGGAAGATGCCGCCAAGGCCAAGGTGGCGCTTGTCGCCCATCTGGTGGACAAGGATCTGGTCAAGGCACTGGATATTGCCATGGCGGCCTCCGAGGAATTCGGCGTGCCGGTATTTGACCCCGCCGTGATGGATATGACCCAGGCGCCTGAAAAGCTGATTGATGAAAAGCTGATCAAGCGCCATAACGCCCTGCCCCTGTTCAAGCGCGGGCACAAGCTGTTTGTGGCGCTGGCCGACCCGACCAACCTGCAGGCGCTGGATGACATCAAGTTCCAGACCGGCATCTCCACCGAGCCGGTACTGGTCGAGCAGGACAAGCTGCAGAAGCTCATCGACACCACACTCGAGGCCATGGACGACTCCATGGCGGACCTGGGCGATGCGGACCTCGACGATCTCGACGTCAGCGGCGGTGAAGAAGAAGAGGACGATGCCGCCGTAACCAGCAGCGACGTAGACGATGCGCCGGTGGTGCGCTTTGTCAACAAGGTGATGCTCGATGCCATCAACAAGGGCGCCTCGGACATCCACATGGAGCCCTACGAGAAATTCTACCGTGTGCGCTTTCGCCAGGACGGGGTGCTGCGCGAAGTGGCCCAGCCACCGGCGGCCATGGGGGTGCGCATTTCCGCGCGTGTGAAGGTGCTCTCGCGCATGGACATCGCCGAGCGCCGGGTGCCGCAAGACGGGCGCATCAAACTGAACCTGTCCAAAACACGCTCGATTGATTTCCGTGTGAATACCCTGCCGACGCTGTTCGGCGAGAAGATCGTGCTGCGTATCCTGGATGCCAGCGCCGCGCAGATGGGTATTGACCAGCTCGGCTACGAGCCCGAGCAAAAAGACCTCTACATGAAGGCGCTGGAGAAGCCGCAGGGCATGATCCTGGTGACCGGGCCCACCGGCAGTGGCAAGACCGTGAGCCTGTACACCGGCCTGAACATCCTCAACACCCCGGATCGCAATATCTCCACCGCCGAGGACCCGTCAGAAATCAACCTGCCGGGCGTCAACCAGGTCAACGTCAACGCCAAGGTGGGGCTGACCTTTGCCAGCGCCCTGCGCTCCTTCCTGCGTCAGGACCCGGACGTGATCATGGTGGGTGAGATTCGTGACCTGGAAACCGCCGAGATTGCCATCAAGGCGGCCCAGACCGGGCATATGGTGCTCTCCACCCTGCATACCAACGACGCCCCGCAGACGCTGACGCGTCTGGTCAATATGGGCGTGGCGCCGTTTAATATTGCCTCCTCGGTGTCGCTGATTATTGCCCAGCGCCTGGCGCGGCGCTTGTGTTCGCACTGCAAGGTGAAGCAGGATATCCCCAAGGAAGCACTGATTGAGGAAGGCTTCTCCGAGGAAGACGCCGAATCCATCAAGGTCTATGGCCCCAAGGGCTGCGACCAGTGCTCCGATGGTTACAAGGGCCGCGTGGGTATCTACCAGGTGATGCCGGTCACACAGGAGATCGGGCGTATTATCATGGAAGGCGGCAACGCCCTGGATATTGAAGACCAGGCCAAAAAGGAGGGCGTCCCCAACCTGCGCCAGTCCGGCCTGAAGAAAGTCAAGGAAGGGGTGACCAGCCTCACTGAAGTCAACCGCGTCACGATTGAGTAATCAATATGGCACAGGCTAAGGCAAAAGAGCAGCTCTTCCACTGGGAAGGCAAAAACAAGGAAGGCAACGTGGTCAAGGGGCGCCAGTCGGGCCCCAGTGAGGCGATTGTCAAGGCCAAGCTGCGCCAGCAGGGCATCACCCCGACCACGGTTAAAAAGCAGGCTGCACCCAAAGCCGCCCGCGGCAAGGCCATCACGCCGCTGGATATCGCGATATTCTCACGCCAGCTGGCCACCATGATGAAAGCCGGTGTGCCGCTGGTGCAGTCATTCGAGATCACCAGCCGCGGCCATGAGAACCCGTCCATGCGTCAGCTGCTGGAGACCATCCAGGCCGATATTGAAGGCGGCAAGTCCCTGACAGAAGCCCTGGCCGCGCATCCGAAGTATTTTGATGACCTGTACGTCAATCTGGTGGAATCGGGCGAGAAATCCGGCGCGCTCGAGACCATGCTGGACAAAATCGCCATCTACAAGGAAAAAACCGAGGCCCTGCGCAAGAAGATCAAAAAGGCGCTGACCTACCCCTCCATCGTGGTGCTGGTGGCGATCATCGTGACCGGCATCCTGCTGTATTTTGTGGTGCCGCAGTTCGAGTCGCTGTTTCAGGGCTTTGGCGCCGACCTGCCGGCCTTTACGCGCATGGTCATTGATATGTCCGAGTGGCTGCAAGCGTACTGGTGGATTGTCATCGGTAGCGTGGTCATATTCAGCGTGGTGGTGGGCTATATCAACCGCACCTCGGCCACTTTCCGATGGTACCGGGACAAGGTCATGCTCAAGCTGCCGGTAGTGGGCATGATCATCCACAAGGCCACCGTGGCCCGCTTCGCGCGCACACTGTCGACCATGTTTGCCGCCGGCGTGCCGCTGGTGGAGGCGCTGGAGTCGGTGGCCAAAGCCAGTGGCAACCTGATTTATCAGGATGCCATCCTGACCATGCGTGACGAAGTCTCCACCGGTCAGCAGTTGCAAAAAGCCATGGAAGACACCGGCATGTTCCCCAATATGGCGGTGCAGATGATCGCCATCGGTGAAGAATCCGGCTCGCTGGACTCCATGTCCGAGAAAGTGGCCGACTTCTACGAAGGCGAGGTGGACGACCTGGTCGACAACCTCAGCACCATGCTGGAGCCGTTGATCATGGCGATTTTGGGTATCCTCGTCGGCGGTCTGGTGGTGGCCATGTATTTGCCCATCTTCCAGATGGGCGCCGTGGTCTGAGCCCGGCTGACACCCTTACGCATGGCGCTGCTTGAACTGCTCCAGACCAGCCCGGCATGGCTGACTGTTTCGGCCGGGCTGCTGGGGCTGATTATCGGCAGTTTTCTCAACGTCGTGGCCCTGCGCCTGCCGGCGCGCATGTTCTACCAGTGGCGCCGCGAATGCCGCGAAATGCTGGAACTGCCGCCCGGCGATGAGCCCGCCCCCGATGGCCTGGTCCTGCCCCGCTCGCGTTGCCCCCACTGCCGCGCTGCCATTCGTGCTCGTGACAATACCCCGGTGCTTGGCTGGCTGCTGCTGCGCGGGCGCTGCCGTGACTGTGGCGCCGGCATCAGCCCCCGCTATCCGATCGTCGAAGCCGTCACCGGCCTGCTGAGCGCCGGGGTCGCCTGGCATTTTGGCTTCAGCCCCGAAGCGCTGTTTGCCCTGGGGCTGACCTGGGCGCTGATCGCACTGACGGTGATCGACCTGGACCACATGATCTTGCCGGATAATATCACCCTGCCACTGGTCTGGGCGGGGCTGTTACTCAGCCTGGGTGGGTGGTTCAGCGACCCGGTCTCCGCCATTATCGGGGCCGCTGCGGGCTATCTGTCACTATGGGGTGTATTCCACCTTTTTCGCCTGCTCACCGGCAAGGAAGGCATGGGCTACGGGGATTTCAAGCTGCTGGCGGTTTTCGGCGCCTGGCTGGGCTGGCAGGCCCTGCCCGGGGTGATCCTGTTTTCTTCCCTGGTGGGCGCTGTGGTGGGCATTACGCTGATTGTCACCGGCCGCCAGGAACGTACCGTCCCCATCCCCTTCGGCCCTTATCTGGCGGCAGCGGGGTGGATCATGTTGATGTGGGGCGATCAGATCAACGCCACATACCTCCGGTTCGTGGGCGTTTAAGGTTTAAAGTTTTAGGTTTTAAGACAGGGTGGTCATGGCGACTTTTGTGGTTGGGTTGACGGGCGGGATTGCCAGCGGCAAGAGCACGGTGGCCGAGCACTTTGCGGCGTTGGGTGTGCCGGTCATTGACGCCGACGCGGTGGCGCGCGAGGTGGTGGCGCCGGGAGAACCGGCGTTGCAGGCGCTGATCGAGGCCTTTGGTGAAACCATTGTGGCCGGAGATGGCACGCTGGATCGCGCCCGGCTGCGGGAAATCGCCTTCAGCGACGACGCCCATCGCCGCCAGCTTGAGGGCATTCTGCACCCGGCCATTGGCGCGCGCATGCAACAGCGCATTATTGAAGCGGACTCACCCTATGTCATCCAGATGGTGCCACTACTGGTGGAAACCGGCGCCCATCAGCTGGTCGACCGCGTGCTGGTGGTGGATGCGCCCGAACGCACCCAGATTGAACGAGTCACTGCCCGCGACGGCGTACCGACCGAACAGGCCGAGGCCATCCTGCGTGCCCAGTCCGACCGCGAGCACCGTCTGACGCACGCCGACGATGTGATCGTCAACGATGGCGACCCGGAACACCTGACGCAGTGGGTCAGCGAACTCCATCATGCCTATATGGATATGGCGATGAACCCCCAAATCCGCCAGCAGAACCTGCATTACCCGTAAAACCATGACCCCAACGACTGTACCCTGCCCGCACTGCCGCAAATCCGCCGATGCCTCGGAGGCCAACCCCTGGCGACCCTTTTGCAGTGAACGCTGCCGCCTGAT
>PWYF01000061.1 GCA_003567955.1 Thiotrichales bacterium | reverse complement strand
CCGCCAGCTGCCACCTGTTTATTCTCTGCGGAATTTTCCAGTGAAGCAGCCGGATTAACCAGGTATTCCGGATCAAAGTCATCCGTCAGGATACACTCGTAGCGAAGCGCATCATACTCGCAGATGAGCGCAATATCATCCTTCTCCACAATGCCATCAGCAGCAGCCTGCTCGAGTTGTTCATCCAGACTGGCGCCGCTCACCTTACCCGAGGACACGGCCTTGAGGAAGGCATCGTAGCGCGGCTGAATGCGCTGCAACAGCTCGAACGCCTTCATCATCCGCCCGGTTGGCGCCTCTTCGCCGCCAATATAAACCAGGCGGTTATCCATGCCATGACGCAGCACATCATTGTCGCGCATCATGCATTCGGAGAGCCGGGCATTCATGACATCATTCGGCCGGCGCCAGGGCTGCCCGAAGGGCATCAGCAGCCGCCGCAGGACACCGCCGACTCCCGCACGCGGGAAGTTGCGGAAGAACTCCGACAGCGCTTCACCGGCCAGCGCCAGCTGCTTGTCCAGAGCCCAGCGGGCGAACAGCTCGTGATCTTCGGAGTTACGCCCGTGAGCCTCGTAAAAGCGCAGGATGGAAGTGGCCAGATACAGATGCGAAAGCACATCCCCCAGCCGCGCCGAGGTGGACTCGCGCAGCTTGAGTTCACCTCCCAGCGAACCCAGCGAGACATCGGCGCACAGCGCCAGCGAGGCTGACAACCGTTCAAGCTGACGGTAATACGGCGCCATCGGCCCGGATACCGGCGCCTTCGCCGGTCTTGCTCCGGTCCAGGCAAGCCCCACGGCGCGAACAGCACGATTGATGCTGTAACCGATGTGCGACCACAACAGGCGATCAAACTCGGGCAGATCGTCGTTATGCACCGCCTGCATTTCAGCGTACAGATAGGGATGACAGCGAATCGCCCCCTGCCCGAAAATAATCAGGCTGCGGGTCATGATATTGGCGCCTTCCACCGTAATCGCCACCGGCAGCAGTTGCCACGGCACCGCCAGGTAATTACGCGGCCCCATGATAATGCCGCGACCGCTGTGGATATCCATGGCATCCACCATCACATCGCGCATCATCTCGGTGGCATGATATTTCATCATCGCCGTCACCACCGCCGGCGCGCAGTGATCCACCGCGCTGGCCGTGAGCACGCGACTCGCTTCCAGGGTGTAGGCGTTGCCACCAATGCGGGCCAGTGCCTCCTGAACTCCCTCAAAACGACCGATGGGCAGATTGAACTGACGCCGGATGGCGCAATAGGCCCCGGTGGCCCCCATCATGCCATTACCACTGGCAGCCGCCAGCGCCGGCAGGGAAATACCCCGCCCGGCGGAGAGGCATTCCACCAGCATGCGCCAGCCCTTGCCGGCCATTTCCGGACCGCCAATGATGGTATCTAGGGGGACGAAAACATCCTTGCCACGAATGGGTCCATTCATGAAAGCACCGCCGGGATAATGGCGACGGCCGATCTCGACCCCGGGGGTATCACGCTTGATCAGGGCACAGGTAATGCCGTAATCCGTCGTCTCGCTGTCACCCAGCAGCCCCTCCGGGTCCTGCAACCTGAACGCCAGTCCAATGACCGTGGCCACGGGGGCCAGGGTGATATAGCGCTTGTCAAAGGTAAGGCTGATACCCAGCTGTTCCTTGCCATCCACCTTGCGCTTGCAGACGACGCCGGTGTCCGGAATCGATCCGGCATCGGAGCCGGCCTCCGGACCAGTCAGCCCGAAACAGGGGATTTCCTCGCCACTGGCAAGCCGCGGCAACCAATAGGCCTTCTGCTCATCAGTGCCATAGTGCTGCAGCAGCTCGCCCGGCCCCAGTGAATTGGGCACCATCACGGTGACAGCAGCGGTAATGGAACGCGTTGCGATCTTGGAGACGATGTAGGACTGGGCCAGAGCAGAAAAGCCCAGCCCGCCATTGTCACGGTTAATCAACATGGCGCAAAAGCCGCGCTTGCGGATGAAATCCCAGACCTCCGGCGGCAAATCCTTGCGCTCGTGGTGGACTTCCCACTCGTCGATCATCGCGCAAAGCTGCTCGGTATCTTCATTGAGGAACTTGCGCTCTTCATCCGTGAGCTTTGTGTAGTCAAAATCGAGCAGCTTGTTCCAGTCAGGACGGCCGCCGAAAAGATCGGCTTCCCACCAGGTCTGCCCGGCTTCCAGCGCCTCGCGCTCGGTATCCGACATTTTCGGCAACACGTGGCGCAGCACGCCGAACAGCGGCCGGCTGAGCAAGGACTGGCGCAGCGCTACCACGTTGAAAAGCAGCGCCAGCGGCACAAAAACCGCCGCCGCGATCACCGTGCCAACAGCCCCCATCACTCCGGTGACCGACAGCGCGCCCAACAGAACCGCCGTGACGACCGTAAAGGCGCGAACACCAATGCCCCGATACAACAACACCAGGTAGCCAGCAATAACAGCAATCGCGATGACCAGTCCGAAGCTCATGTGGAAATCCCCTATTCAGGAAAGGTATCATTCCGGATTATGGCCGGGCGTCACAAAGCACGTCAACCGGCAAGCCATACTCACCACCGGAAACACTCATGAGTGCGGACGCGAAAGAAATACAGACAACGGCCACCCGCCGCTACCGCGGGCAACCCGTCAGCGAACTGCGCAATGAACGCGGCCAGCGCCTGCGGGAGGCCGCCATTCACCTGATCGGGCGCGAAGGCTACGCCAATGTCCCGATTGACCGGCTGTGTGGCGAGGCCCATATCGCCACACGCCATTTTTATGAACATTTTTCCTCACGGGAACAAATGCTGGCGGCCCTGGCGGACGAATTCGTCGATCAGGCCCTGGCCGTGATTTCTGAAACCGCACTGGAAAACCCGCAGAACGACCCCGTGACGACCGCCATCGAGACCGCCTGCGCTTTTGCACGCTATTGCATGAATCACCCCGACCATGCCCGACTGGCACTGATCGAAACCGTGGGCGTCAGTCGGGCCATGGAACAACACCGCCGGCAAATTATTCATCGCTTTGCCGAGCGGGTGGAAACCATTGCTCTGGGGCTGGTGAGCAGCGGCATTCTGCGCGAGGGCGATTACCGCATGACCGCAATTGCTCTGGTCGGCGGCACCAACGAGTTGATGGTCGAATGGCTCAGCGGTGCAACCGAACAAAGCGCCGGGCAAATGGAACGTCATGTCGCCAGTTTCTTCCGGGCCCTGCTGACCGGCGGACGCATGCTCGAGTAACGCAACGCCATACTGCGTCAGGCGGATGGCTGTTGCCGCGCCTCAAACTGACGCGTGAAAGCCCGCAACCGGGCCTCGTCATAGTCCTGCAAACTGGCCAGAACAAGTTTTTTGGCGCCCTCGCCCACCACGTCTTTGCCGACTTCCACCACAAAATCAAGCATGGCGTCGGCACGCTTGCCCTTGACCGCCAGACGGGAGTCAACAAGGCGCAGAGCGGCCTCATCCACGCACTCAGGGGCATATAACTCAAAGCTCATGCTGTCGTATATCACCAGCGGTCGCTCCGGGTTAAACATCACGCCTTCCCGGGCCATGAGCGGATTAAGCACATGCGGAAAGTTCTGACCGGAAAACCCCACATAGCTGCGGATAAAAGCCTCGACACAAGCCGGTTCTGCAACAACTTCGCCGGCGCGCTCGACTTGAAGATATTCACGCCCCCGCTCATCCGTCACCGTAAACACCTTTCCCGGCTGCTCGGGAAAAACCAGCGGCACACTGTCGCCAACCATGCCTACAAAGCGAAACTTCATCTGTTGCGACAAGCCGTAAAAATGCAGCACCAGCGCAAACAGCAGATCCCCGGGCACGCAGAAGCGCCGGGCGTCGGGGTCATGGATGGGGTTGTAATCCCCGGCGATCTCCCGGGCAAAGCGGCTGGCTTGTGGCGCGGATATACACACCCGCCCGTCCTGGCGGGAGAAATAAGATTCCAGAAACATTACAGCTTGCCCCCTGCTTCCTTGTTGACTGGCTCTGCCGGGGAATAACGGCATCAGTCTGTAAGACCGGTCAGGACCGTGTATTCTGTCACAGAATTGTCCGGCAAACGGGCATCACTCAACAGGATGACTTTGATGCGCACACTCCCGGGCATTGTCTTTTTGATTCTCATCGCCAGCTTGCCGGCGTGCATCCCTCCCCCTGCTGCCACCAACCCCATGGCCAGCGTACCCATGCAACCGGAGCGCAACGCCGACACCCTGGTGATTATGCTGCCTGGTCGGGGCGACCGGGGTAATGACTTCGAGAGCCGCGGTTTTTTCGAGATTGCACGCGATCAGGGCTTTGACGTGATCGCCGCCGACGCCCACTTCGGCTACTATCGTGCGCGCACACTCGACTTGCGCCTGCGTGAGGATATTGTGCAGCCGGCTCGGGACCGGGGTTACCGGGAAATCTGGCTGCTGGGCATCTCCGCCGGCGGTTTTGGCGCCATGCTCTACGCCAGCCTGCATCCCGAAGATATTGACGGATTGGTTCTGCTGGCCCCCTGGCCGGGAGACCGCGAACTGGTCGCGGAAATCAGCGAACGCGGCGGACTGGGCCGCTGGGCTGAAAACCCGGGCACTGCGGGGGAGGATTTCCAGCGTGACACCTGGCTGTGGCTGGCAGAGGTCACCGAACAAGCGGGCAATCCCGAGATCATACTCGGCTATGGCAACAACGACCGTTTTGCTCCGGCGGGCGCACTGATGGGAGCACGGTTGCCATCCGGCAATCATCTGGTCCAGGAAGGCGGTCATGACTGGCCCACCTGGCGCAGCCTCTGGAGCGAGATGCTTGAAACCGGCCTGATTGGACAGCAACCATAGGCCCTGCCCATTGTCGTGCTGAAAAGTTGCACACCGGTGCCCGGCATGCGCACAATCATGACACTGATCATTGACATGATGAGATCACGGAAGCACAACCTTTAACCCCTTAGGAGTCACAATGAAAAGACTGACACTGCCCCTGATCGTCCTGCTGGTTACAGCCTGCGCCCAGGAAGATGCCTCAACCACGGTCACCGCGCTGGAAAATGACGATGCGCGTGCTTCCTACGCCATTGGTTATCGCAGCGGCGAGCAGCTTGGCGCCCAGACCAGCGACCTCGACACCGAGGCGCTGATTGCCGGTCTGCGCCACGGCATGACGGGCGAAGACGAGCTGCTGATGGATGAAGACGCCATGGACGAAGCCATCATGGCCTACCAGCAGCGCCTGATGCAGCGCCAGGAAGCGGAAAATGCCTCAGCCGGTGATGCCAACCGCGAGGCAGGCGAACATTATCGTGCCGAGAACGCTGAACGCGACGCGGTCACCGTACTCGACAGCGGCCTGCAATACGAAGTGCTGGAATCGGGCGCTGAAGACGCCCCCACACCTGGTCCCACCGACGTTGTTGTGGCCCACTATCACGGCACGCTGGTAGACGGCACGGTATTTGACAGCTCGGTTGAACGCGGTGAACCCGCCAGCTTTCCGCTCAATCAGGTGATCCAGGGCTGGCAGCAAGCCCTGGTGGAAATGCGCGTCGGTGACAAGTGGCGCATCGTGATTCCGCCTGAGCTGGCTTATGGCGACCGCGGCGCCGGCCAGCATATCGGCCCGGGCGCCACGCTG